>DASYDW010000019.1 GCA_036499395.1 Pirellulales bacterium | reverse complement strand
CTACTGCCGCTGCGTGGCAACGATCGCGCCGAGTGATTGAATCTTTCGTGCACTCGGCGGATTCCATCCTGCACGCGGTGAGGGAAGGATCGGTTTGCGGGTCCTGCGATCTTTAAACCGCGCGAGATCGATGCATCGCGCAGTCCAGGTCCTCGGGACGGGCGACAGGGCAAGAACTAGACCACTTTGCCGCCGAACGTCGTTAACAATCCAACGGCCCTCAGGCCGAAATCGGCTAAGCACGACTATGCCACAATCGCTGGCCTAATTTCTAGAGGAAAAAAGAGAAGTTAGTAGTCGGTAGTTGGTAGCTAGTAGTTGGAACGAAGAGGCAAGCGCGAGAGTTACTGACTACTAGTTACTACCTACTGATTCCTAGTTGCCAGCTACTAATGTATTTTTCTTGACGCTTGATGCGAAAAACGATAGCCTTACCAAGCGAGTCGGCGATCCTATCGCATTTTGTCGTCGACACAGCCAACTCTCAGCTGCGGAACAGCTAACGAAGGCATCTCTAAAAGCGGGTATCTGCGTCGTCCTTGCGCGGGCGCGCCTCTCACACTCGCGATGCGATAGAGCATTTCTTTCATTCTTTTGTTTCGCTCTCTCGACCTCGCGTTGCAGGATTCATGCGTTCATTTCGTTTTCATCATTCGTTTCGGGAGCAGAGCAATGTTTTATCGAGGCATCTTTTCCTTGGCGCTCTTCCTTTTAGCGGCAAGTTCGCAATCCACGGCCCATGCGATCGAGCTGGTTGTCATGAACACCGACGCCGCCACAGTTCCTGGAGCCAAGGTTTACACCGTCGGCGTAGAAGTTACCCAGGCTGACGTGTCGGCTGCACTTGCCACCAAAAGTGGCGGTGACACTCCTCTTCTCGTGCAAGAGGTCGATTTTGTCGGCAACGTTCTGAATTCGCAGCAGACGACACCATTTAATTATCAGAGTTTGCAGACGATCCAGTCCCAGTACATTGATAACGCCGCCTACAACAATCCCGTTCCGCCCGGATCGGCTTCTGGGCCTCCTATGAATCTTAGCGCAGCGGGAGACAACGCCTTGTACGCATCGAGCTGGTGGTATGTCAGCGACAGCGGTCAACTCGGGGGGGTCAACGACTCAAGTGGCAACACAGGCGTAATTACCGCGAATCCAGCCGCGGATGGCAGCGGCGTTTATACGATAGGCCCGACAAGTAATGTCGGATCAACCGGTTTAGATTGGATCGCTTATCCGCAAAGCGATCCCGGCACCCCAGGAATGACGATGACCGGGGTGATCTACGGTAGTCATTCGTCGTCAGGTCTTTTCGTCGGCGATTTATCCGAATCGCCCGTGAGTGATCAGTTTGTCAATGGCGTGCTGACCGTCCCTTTGGCTCAAGTGGTAACGAATGGAAACCTGAGCTTTGATTTTGGGACTACACCGAATTCTAGCGATCCGAATGTGACATACGCCAACAACTTTCTTGGCGTTGGCGGATATTACGCGACGAACTTCATGGGTGGTAACTGGCTGGTAGATCCGCACGCCGTGCTCGATTACAGCACGAACACGATTCATTCTTTGCTCGCGGGCGGGGGTGGATTGTCGACCGTCGGTGGCATGCAAGTTAGTCCTGCCATGATCGTTACGAATGGCGATCTGACGAGCACCTACACCGCGACTTCGGCGACGAATCTCGCTCAAACCATTGGCCCCGCCGCGGCGGGGCAGATCAATTTCGCCCTGGCCGGTTCGACGGTGCAGGCGTGGGAGGTGCAATACACCGGCACGTTGCAGGGTACGAACACGGTTGTCTTCCACTACGATCCGACGTTAATTGGCAACACGCCTGAATCGGAGTTGCGGATCGAGCATTTCGTCAACGGCGCGTGGGCCGTGCCGGCCGGTGAAGTGGTCGATACCGTGGCCCATACGATCACGTTGCAAGCGGACAGCTTTTCGCCGTTTGTGCTGTCGCAAGTCCCGGAGCCATCGAGTGTGGTCTTGATATGCGCTGGTGCGATCGCGGTTGGAATCAGTTGGCGATTGCGGCGTAAGAAATGCTAAGCGAAAAGGGCTGAGTGATGAGCGGGGATTGCTAATCGTCGCTCATCACTTCGCGCAGCTGCACTGGCATCGAAGTGTATTCGATGCCGGTTGGTGCGCCGACAAGACAAATCCGTGCGTCGCGGACGCACCCTACAGAATCTACGAAATGCGTGCGCTACGCATGGGCGAGAAAAGATCCCTCGCTGGCGATGCGGGCTGGTACGTTTGCACCATCCTTCACCGCCTTCTGCCGACGGACCGCCCGCTAGATGTAATACATGTTTTCCGCCTGATGGCGGGCGCGGTCGACGAGCTGGTCGAAGGTGATGGTTTCCAGCATTTTGCGCTGCACGGTGGCGACTTCGCGCCAGGCCGATTCGAGGACCTTGCCCACCACTGAGCCGGGGGCGGCGCTCGTGGTGACTTCCTCGTCCGGACCTTCGGTGGCGTTCATCACCTCGGCCAGCGTGATGTGCTCAGGCGACTTGGCGAGTTGATATCCGCCCAAGGCACCGCGAGTGCTGATGACCAGGCCGGCCCCTTTCAGTTGCAACAGTATCTGCACGAGGAAGCGAGAGGGGATGCCGTGCTCTTCGGCGATCTTACGAATGCGCACCGGCTCGCCTGTCGGGTAGCTCGCGGCGAGCTCCAGCATGGCGATACAGGCGTATTCGGTTTTCGCAGAGACTTTCACAGGTGTCAGCCGGTGGTGCGCGCTTGCTTCAATCCGAGGTATGCAGTCCGCATTCGACTTTGGCCGTCCCGCTCCAACGGCCGGCACGTTCGTCCTCGCCGAACATCACGGCCCGCGTGCAGGGCCAGCAACCGATGCTGGTGTAGCCTTGATCATGCAGCGGGTTGTACGGAACGTTCTGTTCGGTGATCAGCTTCCAGACGTCTTTCTTGTTCCAATTCGCGAGCGGGCTGACTTTGACGAGGCCGAACTTTTTATCCCAGCCGACGATCGGCGCGCCGGCACGGTCACTGCTTTGGTCGCGGCGAATCCCGCTCATCCAGGCGTTCATGCCGACGGCAGCCTGCCGCAGCACGGTCACCTTGCGGTCAAAGCAGCACTTGTCGGGATTTTCCTTGTACAACGGGCCGCCGTTCAGCGCTTCGTACTCTTGGATCGTCGTGCTCGCGCTTTTGTATTCCACGGCAATGCCGTAGCGCTCGAGAATCCGCTCGCGCAGGGCCAACGTCTCGGGAAACTGGTAACCAGTTTCGAGATTGAAGACCGGCGTGCGCGGCTCGATTTCCGCCAAGTAATGAATAATGACACATCCTTCGGGGCCGAAGGCCGTGGCCATCGTCAACTTCGGAAAATACTTCTCCACAGCCCAGGCAATGATCTCGCGCGGAGAGGCCTCTTCGAGCTGCCGGCTGTATTGGCTAAGCTGCTCGAGGAACTCGGGCGAGGGGAGGGGAGGGCGGCCATCGGCGCTAGCACCGCCAGTCGAAGTTGGTGCGGCCGAAACGATGGGCGTGGAAACTCCCGGCATTGCAGGTCTGTTCATTTCCGCGGGACCATTCTCGGTTGCCCGACCAGAAAGCGAAAAGCCAGCCGGGAATTCAGGGAAGTGGACAATCATAGGAATGTTGCCTAACTAAGTCAACTATAGGCGCCTCTGCTACTTAATCGACCGGCATAATCGGAAACTTCAGCCCAGCCGAGAGGAGCTGGCAGACCGGGGGTGGTCTTCGACCACGATATCCAGGCGTTTAAGCGTCGGAATTCGCGGGAAAACTTGACGGCCAAAATCGAACTCGTCACGATCGCGTCACGGCCCAGCGAAACGATTTCCCAGCGATCGCAGGGCAGGGGGGCTATCGGGCGCGCGGCCGGCGATGCTGTGGGACGTTCAATTTTCTATAGGTGCTGATCGATATGGCGGAAGAAGTCTATCTGGCGGTTGATATGGGGGCCTCGGGGGGCCGCGTGCTGGCCGGATTGTTGGACGGTCGGCGGTTGCGCCTGGAAGAGGTTCACCGCTTTGAAAACGGCGCCATCGCCGCCGCCGGAGGGTTGTATTGGGACGTGCTCGGATTGTGGGGTCAGATCACGCACGGCCTGCGCGCGGCGGGGGCGAAGTACGGCGATCGGGTTAAAAGTGTTGGCGTCGATACGTGGGGAGTGGATTTCGCGCTGCTGGGGCGCGGCGACGTGCTGCTAGAGAATCCGCATTCGTATCGCGATCCGCGCGCGGACGGAATGTTGAAGCGCGCGCTCGCGCATGTGCCGCGCGAAGAAATCTTCGCCAAGACCGGTGCCCAATTTCTCGAGATCAACACGCTGTACCAACTGCTGGCGCTTAGTGAGCAGAATTCACCGCTGTTGGAGATGGCCGAATCGTTCTTGATGATGCCGGACTTGTTTCATTGGCTGCTAACAGGCGTAAAGGCCAACGAATATACCAACGCCACGACCACGCAATTCTATAACCCCGTGAAGCGCCGCTGGGCGACCGGACTGCTGGGGCAACTAGGCGTGCCATCGCATTTTCTGGGCGAGATCGCCGACCCCGGTACGAACCTGGGCAAGCTGCGACCGCAGGTGGCCGCGGACACGGGGCTGGCCAATGCATCGGTGGTGTTGCCTGGCACCCACGATACGGCCAGTGCCGTGATGGCGGTGCCAGCGCGCGGCACGCCGTGCGACAAACCGGACTGGTGCTACATCAGCTCGGGCACGTGGTCGTTGATGGGAGCGGAACTACCGAATCCCGTCGTGACGGAAAAGTGCATGCAACTGTCGTTCACCAACGAAGGGGGCGTCGGGCATCGCACGCGACTGTTGAAGAATATTGTCGGATTGTGGCTCGTCCAGGAATGTCGGCGGATCTGGAAGCTGGCGGGCAAGACGTTCAGTTGGGATGACCTCACTGGTATGGCCGCCGCGGCACCGCAACTGGCATCACTGGTAAATCCTGACGACGCGACGCTGATGGCCCCGCGTGATATGCCGGCCGCGATTCGCGAGCTTTGCAAACGTACGGGCCAAAGCGTACCGCAGGACGAAGGGGCCGTGATTCGTACGACGATCGAGAGCCTTGCACTGCGTTATCGGCAGGTGCTGGTTTCGCTCGAAGAATTGACCGGCGGGCAGGTGAAGACGATTCATGTTGTCGGCGGTGGGACGCAGAACCGGCAATTGTGCCAGGCCACGGCCGACGCTTGCCAGCGCCCCGTGGTGGCCGGCCCGGTCGAGGCGACGGCGATTGGCAACGTCATGGCCCAGGCGGTGGCGGCAGGCGCGGTCGGTTCGATCGAAGAGGCACGCGAAGTGGTGCGCGAGAGCTTCCCGGTCGAGCAATACGAACCGCGCGAAGGGGGCGCCTGGGCCGATGCAGCGGGCCGCTTCGAGGCGATCACTCGCGCATGATTGAGGTGCGAGAATTCGCGACGCCCCCTATCGGTCAGGTTCGTTCTTGCGATTTCGCGAGCGCCCAGCCTAGCGCGCTTCCCAAGATAACGCTCATGCCCAGCGCGCAAATCCAGAGCATGATGATGTCAACGTTTTCCTTATCGCCTAACTGCTCGCCCAAAAGACGTGAGAGCCGCGATCGAAAGGTGTAACGCCCTTCAGAGAGGGCGACGCCGAGAAGTAGAACCACCACGATGTTGATCGCACAAAATGCCCCGGCAGTCACGGCCGAAAATCGCGAGACGGCCACGGCCACGCCAATAAGCAGCAGAATCGTGCTAAGCACTCCGGCGATGACGAAAAATGCGCCGGCTTTCATGAGGGAGACGAGGAGTGCCGCAACGGCCATAGCCACAAACAGGGTGCGCAGCGAGAACCCCCGGCGTGGCACGGGAGCGGGTGGGATTCGCGGATACACGTCCATCACGTCCACCAAGCCAATTGACAGTTGTCAAAGCATCCATGCCTGCCGGATCGTGCTCGAGGTATTTATACCACGAACCGGCATAACCCGGGCTCAATCATGCCATGGCCACGGCCGGAAATCACGATCCGGGGGCTTCTCTCGGCGGGGTGGGATGAGCCGTCGCTGACGGCATGCTATAACCAGCGATCCCCAGGCGGATGCGGCATCCTTGATTTACCCCTGAGAGAGTTTTGGCATGTTGAACGTCGGCATCGTCGGCATCGGTTTCATGGGGATGATCCATTACCTGGCCTACAAGCAGGTGCGCGGTGCGCGGGTGTCGGCCGTGGTGTCGCGCGAGCGGCGCAAGCTGGCCGGAGATTGGCGCGGCATCCAGGGGAATTTTGGTCCGCCCGGTACGCAAATGGATTTGCGCGGCGTGGCCGGATATCTCGACTGGCGACAATTGATCGACGATCCGGCGATCGACCTGGTCGACATCTGCCTGCCGCCGGCAATGCACGCCGAAGTGGCGCTCGCGGCGCTCGCCGCGGGCAAGCACGTGCTGTGCGAGAAGCCGATCGCGCTCTCGGCGCCGGATGCCGCGAAGATGGTGCGCGCGGCGGAGAAAGCGCGGCGGCAATTGTTGATCGGACATGTTTTGCCCTTCATGCCGGAGTACGCCTTCGCTTACGAGGCGATCACCAGCGGCAAGTTCGGCAAGCTGCTGGGCGGATATTTTAAACGCGTGATCGCGGACCCGTTGTGGATCAAGGATTTTTATGATCCTCAGAAGGTCGGCGGGCCGGTCGTCGACTTGCACATTCACGACGCGCATTTCATTCGCCTGGTGTGTGGCATGCCGTCGGCGGTGTTCAGCACCGGTCGGATGCGCGGTGAAACGGTCGAGTTCATCGACACTCAGTTTCTCTATCCCGGCAAGCGCTTGGCCGTAGCGGCAACGAGCGGCGTCATCAACCAACAAGGGCGCAGCTTTACGCACGCTTACGAAATTTATCTGGAACGGGCGACGCTGCTGTTCGATGCGGCCGTGTTCGGTGGCGTCGGTGCGACTTCAACGCCGCTGGCGCTGTTGACCAGCGACGGGCGTGTGAAGCGTCCGAAGTTGAAAGCGGTCGATGCGTTCGCGCTCGAGTTGCGCGAAGCGGTGCGCGCGGCGAGTGAGAATCGTCCGTCGCCGCTCTTGTCTGGCGCGCTTGCACGCGACGCGCTGGCGATCTGCCAGGCCGAAACGGCGTCGGTGCGGACAGGGCGGATCGTCAAGGTGCCGGCTAAGTAGTCCGACGACGCTAACGATTTAGTCGGGATTGACTGGCCGAGGGCGGCGCAACCAATCGACGGCCGCGGCGATCGGATAAAGCAGCGCGGCCACGCAACCGCCGACGACCAAAAGTACGACAGGCAATACGACTGTCATCAAGAAGGTCGCCATCGGAAAGCGGATCGCGACCGCTGCGATTGCCGTCGTAACCATCAGGCCAAGCAGGCCGAATCGCGCGATCGATCGGTGCCCGGCCGAGGCAATTTGCTTTCGGCGGCGGATGCGAATTCCCGCGACGACCAACGCCAGGGGGATGAACAGGAGCGAAGCGGCGCCGATCAGCAATGCGCGATGTAGCGCTTCGATCCTGGGCCGAGGCAGCGGTAACGTGCTAAGGATTGAACCCATGTACCAGGTGCCCACGATAGTCGCCAATACTAGCGAGCCTGCTGCGACGAATAGACCCACGCAAAACAGGCGGCGTATCGAGTCTGCCTGTTGCATCTCGTTTCACCCTGGTTCGTTCCCGATCGCGAGGTGACGACCGTCGTGCGGTCATGCGCCGAGCGTTATTTTCGCTGACTGTGTTTATACACACGGCGTCGAGCGATTACCCGCGCTGAGGAAGCCGCTCGACGGTGCTGATAGCTTAACAAATCTTCACCTTGTGATGGCGCGGCCTGGCGACTGCCGTAGACGCGCCGCCTTTTGGGTCAAGGGGCGCTGGCTGCCGTTTTTCCCGGACATTTCGGCCTGTATCGCCCGTGTCGTCTGCGCCGCTTTTGCGACAGCACATCGTACATCATGCGCGTTCGGGACTTACGTGTCTGGCAGCTTCAATCGGCGCATTTGCGAGACTGCGTACGTTGACCATCTTTGATGCGAAAGGATCGACCGCCGCGCGAATCTGCAGACTGTAACGAAGGGACGCAGCAGCGCGGCGAAAAGTTTTTTGACCGTCTAGGGATCGTGACCTATATTGCATTTGGCTGCGGGACCCGGGCTTAGGCCTGCACCGTTACAATCCGCAGCTTGGCTATTACCCGCGCCCCCGTGTCAACCCGCCTTCGAAGCTCTTCGACTGCTTCGTCCACCGGGATCCTCTCCCGGCGAACCTCCGCTGAGCGGCCGACACATCAGGACCTGACCATGCAACGTAGGGCTCGCGCCACTATGAACCGTAGGGTTTTTGTCCCGCTCTTCGTTTTCGCCTTCTGTACCTCCGCCTTGCTGCTGCCTTTGGCGGCGCAGGCCGAGATCGGCTTCGTCACTCCGGCCGCTCAGGCGCCGGCGGGTGATTTGAATGTAGGCGATTCGGGCCGGTTGTTGGAACGTGGCCAGTCTTTGGAGAGCGAGCGTCGTTGGGGCGAGGCCCTGACCTTCTATGAAGACGCTCTGAAGAAGTTCCCGCACGACCCGGCGATCGAGCAGCATTTGGCTGCCACGCGTGCTCACTACGAAATCGGCCGTCGCTACAGCGACCCCAGTTATAAGCGTGCTCTGTCGACAGTGACTGAGCGCGAGGCGCTCGACCTGTACGGCGAGGTGCTGTTGAAGATTCAATCGCACTACGTCGAGACGCCCGATTGGAAAGAATTGGTCGACGATAGCACGCGGGTTTACCAGGCGGCTTTGACCGATCCGGTGTTCATCGAGCACAACCTGCACAAGGTGCCGGCAGCTCAGATCGACCGCTTCCGTCGCGAGGTCAACGATCGCGTCGCCAGTTGGCAGATCAATACCCGTCACCATGCCCGCGACGCGGTGGTCTATCTGGCGCGTCTGGGACAGGAACGGCTAGGGCTGAACAACACGGTCACGATCCTGGAGTACACCTGTGGTGCCACGACCGGACTGGACGCCTACTCGACATTCCTGACGGCCGATCAGTTGAACGAAGTTTATTCGCAGATCGAAGGCAACTTTGTCGGCCTGGGCGTTGAGCTAAAGGCTAGCGAGCGGGCCTTGTTGATCTTGAAAGTCATCGCGGGCAGCCCGGCCGAGAAAGCAGGCATTCACGCCGGTGATCGCATCGTGGCGGTCGACGGCCAGTCGACCAGCGACCTGTCGACCGATCAGGCAGCCAACCTGCTGCAAGGCAAGGAAGGGACGTACGTCAACGTGACGCTTGTCGCGGCCGACACGAAGAGCCGGCAGGTGCGGATTCGCCGCGAACAGATCGAAGCCCCCAGCGTCGACGGCGGCCGGATCATCGACGAGACGACAGGCGTGGCCTACGTCCGCCTGCACCAGTTCCAGAAGACGACCGTCCGCGAGTTGGACGCCGAATTGTGGCGCCTCCACAAGCTGGGCATGAAGAGCCTGATCCTCGACCTTCGCAATAACCCCGGCGGACTGCTGGCGGTCAGCGTCGAAGTGGTCGACAAGTTCGTCGAAGGGGGGGTGATCGTCTCGACCCGTGGCCGCGGCCCGCAAGAGGATTACAAGTACACGGCCCATGCCGAGGGGACCTGGCGGATGCCGCTGGTCGTGCTGATCGACGGCGACAGCGCCAGTGCCAGCGAGATCGTGGCCGGTGCGATTCGCGATCACCATCGCGGTATCATCGTGGGCAACACGAGCTATGGAAAATGGTCGGTACAGGGCATCTTCCCGCTGAACCAGGCGAACGCAGGGTTGCGACTGACGACCGCCAAGTTCTATTCGCCGCTGAATCACTCGTATAGCGGCATCGGCGTGAAGCCGGACGTCGAGGTGCAGCAGGTCGCTAAGCCGGTGGTCGACATTGCCGGCCAGGTGGCCCAGATGGACGACGCCTCGAACGACGCCCAGCTCCAAGCGGCCGTGCGACTGGCCCGCGATCAGTTGGCCAAGCGGCAAGAGCAGTCCGTGTTGGGCAACCGGCAATAAGCGTCCGGGACGGCTATAATCGGGGCCGTTTACGCAGCCCGATACTTGCCGGATCCGCCCCGTGTCGCAGCCTGCTCACGATCTTCGCGATGACGCTTTGCGCATCTGGCAAGCCTCGGTCGAGGCCGTCGATTCGCGGCGGCTGGTTCTTGATGCCGTGCAGGTCAGCGACGGGCGATTGCACATCGGCAGCCAGTCCTTTGAACTGGCACGCATTCGGCGAATCATTGTTGTGGGCGCCGGTAAAGCCGGGGCCGGCATGGCCGAGGGGTTGGAAGCTGCGCTCGGGCCAGAGCTATTGCGCGAAAAGCAAGTCACGGGCTGGCTAAACGTCCCGGCCGACTGCGTCCGCAAGCTCGCAGCCATTCATTTGCACGCGGCCCGCGAGCCCGGCCAAAACGAACCGACGGAAGCCGGGGCCGTGGGCGCGGCGAAAATCTTGCGCTTGGTCGGCGAGGCGACGACTGACGATTTGTGCATCGCCTTAGTGTCCGGTGGTGGCAGCGCACTGCTGCCAGCGCCGGCCGCTGGAATCACGTTGGCCGACAAGCTCGCGGTCACACGGCATCTGAGTGCGGCCGGGGCCGACATTCGGCAGCTCAATACTGTCCGCAAGCAACTGAGTGCCATCAAGGGAGGCGGGCTGCGTCGTGCCTGCCATGCCGGACACCTGGTGACGCTGATCATCTCGGACGTGCTGGGGGATCCCCTCGATATCATCGCCTCGGGCCCGACGATCGACGATCCGGCGACGCCGGCTGATGCCTTGGCGGTGCTCGAGCAGTTTCACGCCGCCGAGGCCGGCATCGGGCCGGCGGTGTTCGACTTCTTACGATCGCGGCGCGCCCAAGGGCCAAAGCCCGACGGTTGCCCGACCACGAACCTGATCATCGGCAACAATGCCACGGCCGTCGATGCCGCGGCGCGCGAGGCGCAACGTCTGGGGTATCGGACGCGCGTATTGCCGACCGAAACGCACGAAGGTTTTGCCGAAGACGTTGGACGACGGTTGGCCGCGATGACCGTCGATATCCAGCGCCCTTCGTCGGAAGTTGACTGCCTAGTGAGCGGCGGTGAGCCCGTCGTGCAATTGGTCCCGGCGGCGGCGCGCGGGGCAGGGGGGCGCAACCAGCAGCTTGTACTGGCGGCGGCCGAAGTTTTCGCGCGCGAGGGGGGCGAGCGCTTTGCACTTGTGTCCGGCGGAACCGACGGCGAGGACGGGCCGACCGACGCTGCCGGCGCGATCGTCGACCGCGCGATTCTCGACGAAGCCGCGCGACGCGGGCTGGCGATCGCCGATTATCTCGCGCGGAATGACGCCTATCACTTCTTCGAACCGCTCAAGGCCCTGATCAAAACCGGGTCAACCCACACCAACGTCTGCGACATACGCGTGGTGGTGGTCGATCGTGGCGGGTTCTTAAGAACGGAGCTTGCCACAGAGGGCACCGAGGCCACAGAGAGTTGAGAAGGCCTCGGTCATCCGCATATCGGAGCGGATTCGAGAAGTCGAGTGTCAAGTTTGCCGATTCACTGCCACATGCCGGTAGAGGCGTACATCCTGCGAACCTCGGTGGTCTCGGTGGCTAAATCGTTCCCGCCGGCACTGTCAGCAGCGCCGACGCATTCATCGGCGCATGAAAAAGACCGCTCCGTCGCGCGGCGCAGTCGCTGACGACGCGCGACGGAGTCGGTCTGAGGCTAAAGACGACCACTATACGCTTGCCCTCGATCCCACACCGGCAGGACTCGCACGATTCAAGTCTGCCCTAATCGTACGGCCTGCGGCGAGGAATCAACGAGCCGTTTTAGCTTTACTTGATGAACAACATCTCCTGGTAGGTCGGCAGCGGCCACAGGTCGTCGGCCACCCAGCCTTCCATCTCGTCGGCGTACTTACGCACCTCGAGCATGGCGGGCAACACTTCTTCGCAGAAGTGCGTGGCTTCACTTTCGAGGCTATCCGCACCATGATGGTCGAGTGCTTTTTCCAGCACAACCAGGCTGTCCTGCAAGCTCTTCACCAGGTCGGTGATCTTGTCGAGCGTGTCGGTATCGAACTGGTAACCGAGTTGCTTCAAGTTCGCACAGGTCGAGGCCAACTCGTTCTGATAGCGAATCACAGCCGGGAAGATCAACGTGCGGGCCATCTCCAGCGTCAAAGCCGCTTCGACCTTGACGGTCTTGCAGTATTGCTCGAGGTAGATGTCGAGCCGGCTTTGCAATTCACGCTCGGAAAGGACGCCGTACTTGGAAAACAGGGCCTTAATCGCCGGATCGGCGAGCATCGGCAAAGCATCGATCGAGCTCTTCAGGTTCAACAAGCCACGCTTGGCGGCTTCTTGATGCCAGGCGGCCGAGTAACCGTCGCCGTTGAAGATGATCGATTCGGCTTCGTTGATGATCTCGGTCAGCAGCTTTTGCACGGCACCGTGCAACGCCTCGGGCTTGCCAGCAGTCAACTGCTCGAGCTTCGTCGCGCACCAATCGATCGACTCGCAAATGATGGTATTCATCGCTACCAGCGGACCAGCGATCGACTGGTTCGCACCCACCGCTCGGAACTCGAAGCGGTTGCCCGTGAAGGCAAACGGGCTGGTACGATTGCGATCGCCAGCGTCCATGGGCAAGGGGGGTAGAACGTCGACACCGACGGTCAGGTTGCCCTTCGAGAGCGACGAATTGGCGCCGCCCGCCTTGATCTGCTGGAAGATGTCGGTCAATTGATCGCCGAGGAAGATCGAGATGATCGCCGGCGGAGCCTCGTTGGCACCCAGGCGATGATCGTTTCCGGCCGAGGCCACTACGGCACGCAACAAGCCCTGATACTTGTGGACGGCACGAATGACTGCGCCGCAGAAGACCAGGAATTGTGCGTTCGTATGGGGAGTATCGCCCGGGTCGAGCAGGTTGCCCTGCGACGCGCTGCCGAGCGACCAGTTGACGTGCTTGCCCGAGCCGTTGACGCCGGCGAAGGGCTTTTCATGCGTCAAACAAGCCATGCCGTATTTCTCGGCGACCCGCTTGAGCGTGATCATGACCAACTGCTGATGGTCAGTGGCGATGTTGGCCGATTCGAAAATCGGGGCAATCTCGTACTGGCCAGGGGCGACTTCGTTATGCCGCGTCTTGACCGGCACGCCGAGTTTGTACAACTCGCGCTCGGCGTCGATCATGAAGGCCAGGACGCGTTCGGGGATCGCACCAAAGTAATGATCTTCGAACTCCTGACCCTTCGGCGGCTTGGCGCCGAACAAAGTGCGTCCGGCCGTGAACAGGTCGGGCCGCGCGAAATAGAAGTGGCGATCGACCAGGAAGTATTCTTGTTCGGGGCCAGCGGTCGAGGCGACAAAGGCACCATCGTCGTGGCCAAACAGCTTCAGGATGCGGTGCGCCTGTTTATTCAGCGCCTGCATCGAACGTAGCACCGGGGTCTTCTTGTCCAGGGCTTCGCCGGTCCAAGAGACGAACGCCGTGGGAATGCACAGCGTCGTGCCGTTGGGATTCTCCAGAATGTAGGCCGGGCTGGTAACGTCCCAGATCGTGTAACCACGGGCTTCGAACGTGGCGCGGATGCCACCGCTGGGGAAGCTGGAACCGTCCGGCTCGCCCTGAATCAAGGCCTTGCCGCTAAACTCAGCCACGGCCCCGCCATCGCCGTCCGGCGACAGGAAGCTGTCGTGCTTTTCGGCCGTAAGACCGGTGAGCGGATAGAAGACGTGAGCGTAATGCGTCGCCCCCTTGGCGATGGCCCAATCTTTCATGGCCGCAGCCACGACGTCGGCCACCGAGGGATCAAGCTTCGAGCCGGTCTCGATCGTCTTGATTAACGCTTTGTAAATCGGCTTCGGCAGGCGTTCCTTCATTACCTTGCGACTGAAGACGTTCGCCGAGAAAAGCTCCGAGGCGGGAGTTTCGTTGAAATTCAACGGCGGCCCAATGGGACGCCAGTTCGTCACCGCCGAGATCGCGGCAGTGCGGGCCGAGCCGCTCGCCGAATGGCGGGGAACCGCGGCCGCGGTTGATAAACTTTTTCCATTCGTCGAGACGCCACCACTAAGGACGTGTGTACCCACGGATTCGTTCCTTCTGATAGACAGTCGCCGCGCTCAGCCCCCCCTATGAGGGCTACGAACTGCCAGCGAAACAGGGAAAGCGTTCGCCATCCGTGGCAAAGCGAGCGTCACATCTTGTGCGCTGCGCGAACTAAAGGCAATCAGCATGCCGACGCTGGCACAAAAAACGTCCAGGTCGGCAATCGTTTTCAAAAGTATTGGCGTATTTTGGGTTTACTGCGATCTGATTTTCTCAAGTCCTGGTCGCGAGCTGCCGCAGCCTCATCGGATTGCCCCGCGCTTAAGCAGGGCCTGCCCGAGGTAGTAGCGTAACGAAAAGGGGGGGCAGCGACAAAGCGCAGACGCGAGCTTTGGTAGGGAAGCCATCGCTTAGCACCTCCAGGCGTTTGCCGGACGGTTTCTCGAATTGACGAGTCGTCTCAGCCAAATTAGAATCAGATTCTGTTTCTGATTTGTCCAGCATGCGCGATTCGCTTTTTCCGCGCCGCTTTTGACACAATGTCCGTTTCGGAAAACTCTGATGCCGGCCGTTGCCACCAAGGTGAAGTGGGCTCATCCCCGGGCGCAGGCGCGCAGTGAGGAGACCCACGCGCGAATCCTGGACGCCACCGAGGGGCTGCTGGCCAAGCGGCGTTTCGAAGATATCTCGATCCACGACATCGTCCGCGCTAGCAAGTCGAGCGTGGGAGCGTTTTACGCGCGCTTTCCCGATAAAGACGCACTGTTGGGCTGCCTGTACGAACGATTTCGGCAGGAGCAGGCCGAGTTGACCGACACGATGTTCGATCCGGGCCGGTGGCAGAACGAATCCTTGGCGGCCGTGCTCGATGCGGCGCTTCCGTTTCTTGTAGATCTGCATCGCCAGCGGCAGGGATTGCTGCGGGCGTTTGCGGCCAAGGCGTGCTCGGACGAGCGCTTTCGCAAGGTGTGGCGGCAAGCACGCGATCACGCGGCGCGGCGGCTGAAAGAATTGGTCGCAACACGGCGCGATGAAGTTAGCCATCCCGACCCGGATCTGGCCGTGGAATCGGGCTTGTCGATGGTGATGTGTACCGTGGAACTGAAATTGCAGTTGGACGAGATCGATGCGCCAGAGATGGACGTGCTGGCACAGGAGTTGGTGAAAGCACTCGTGGCGTACGTGGGAATTCGCCGCGTGTAACATCCGCGCCGTTGATTCCTGGCAAGAAATTGGCGCGGTCGGTAACACTGTTCGGTCCACATGAGATCGCGGACCCAGAGTTGATTGGCCTGCGGGCGTACTTAAATTCGACTAATAGATACAGTTCGGTAAGAGGCACGGGCGGTACGATCGAATCGATCGGTCGCGCCGGAGGCTTTGGGGAGATCGACGTATGACGACGATATCGTGGTTGCGGTTCCTTCTGGTCGCGGTCATAGCGGCCGGCGGTTCATCGCTGTCGGTCGGGCTACTCGCTCAGGCTGACGAGGCCCAGCCTAGAAACGTCAGCAGCGACAGCGTGAGTGCAAAGCCCACGACTGCCACGCTGCCCAATCTGCTCGGGCGACCGGCCCCCGAATTCACACTGGCGGACGCCGCGGGAAAGCAATTAACGCTGGCGGACTTGGCCGACGCGAAGTTGGTCGTCGTCGCGTTTCTTGGCGCCGAATGTCCCCTGGCAAAACTGTACGGTCCCCGGCTCGAACAGTTGGCCGCGGAGTACGCCGAGCGTGGCGTGCGCGTGATCGGCATCGATGCGAACGTGCAAGACAGCGCCGAGGAAATCGCAACGTACGCCCGCGAGCATGGCGTGACATTTCCGCTATTGAAAGACGCTGAAAACGTCGTTGCCGATAAGTTCGGCGCGCAGCGCACGCCCGAGGTCTTCTTGCTGGACGAAAAACGCGTCGTGCGCTATCGCGGCCGGATCGACGATCAATACGTCGGCGCAGCTCAGAAGGCAAAGGTCGGGCGGCGCGACCTAGCCGTGGCGATTGACGAATTGCTCGCCGGCGGCGCCGTCTCGCAGGCCGAATTGTCTGCGCCGGGCTGCTTCATCGGGCGCGTCACGCATCCCGATGCCGGCGCCGCGGTAACCTATTCGAAACAGATCGCGCGCATTTTTCAGGATCGCTGCGTCGAATGTCATAGGGCGGGGGAGATCGGCCCGTTCTCGATGACCAGTTACAAGGAACTGGTTGGCTGGGGTGAAACGATCCGCGAGGTGGTACACGACCAACGTATGCCCCCGTGGTTCGCTGATCCGAAGCACGGCAAGTTCAGCAATGACGCGCGGCTGTCGGACGAAGAAAAGCGACTGATCGCCGATTGGGTCGCTGCCGGATGCCCGGAGGGAAATCCGCAGGACCTGCCAGCGCCGCGCACGTTCACCGATGGGTGGAATATTCCGTCACCGGATGTGGTTCTCAAGATGCGTGCTGAACCGTTCTTGGTGCCGGCCGAAGGGAAGGTCGATTATCAGCACTTCGTGATCGATCCTGGATTCACGGAGGACAAATGGTCGGTCGCCAGCGAGGCGCGGCCGGGCAACCGCTCGGTGGTGCATCACATCCTGGTGTTCTTGCATCCGCCGGGGCAACCGCTTGAAATCGGCCGTGGTTCGCTGCTGGCCGCTTACGCTCCCGGCGCGCCGCCGCGGCAAGTCACGCAGGGGCAGGCCAAGCGTATTCCGGCCGGCTCGAAGATCATTATGCAGGTTCA
Source organism: Pirellulales bacterium (assembly GCA_036499395.1). Taxonomy (NCBI): domain Bacteria; kingdom Pseudomonadati; phylum Planctomycetota; class Planctomycetia; order Pirellulales; species Pirellulales bacterium. Next base: position 240,195 of record DASYDW010000019.1, on the reverse strand, counting down.
CTACACGACTAACGGTCGGCCGCAGGAGGATCTCAGCTCGCTGGGGCTGAAACTCTGCGACGCGTCGGAAGTGAAGCAGGAAGTCGAATCCGGCTGGGCCGTGAACTTCGGCATCGCGATACCGCCAGGCATGGCAAACTTCAAATCGTATTCGGGACATCGCTTCACGGACGATCGGTTGCTGTTGTTCCTGACTCCGCACATGCACATGCGCGGCAAGTCGTTCCGCTACGAGGCGTGGTATCCCAACGGCAAACGCGAAGTGTTGCTGGATGTGCCGCGCTGGGATTTCAACTGGCAGATCGATTACGTGCTGGCCGAGCCCAAGCTGATGCCGAAGGGGACGCAACTGCGCTGCTTCGCCACGTACGACAACTCAGCCGGAAATCCCTCGAACCCGGACCCTTCGAAATGGGTTTTCTTCGGCGAACAGACGTGGGACGAGATGATGATCGGCTGGTTCACCGCCGTGACGCCGCTGCCGGATGATTCGACGGAAAAGGCTGCCGAAAAACCGGTCGCCGCGACGAGCGGGCGGTAGTTGCGTTCGCCTTTCTTGTTCGAGTAAGTGTCCGGGCTAAAATACATAGGCGCCCACTCTGTGTAGCGAATTCTGGAGACGCGTTATGTACTTGGTCGAAGATCGGCGTTCCGGGGTGTTGAACCTTGTTTTTACATGGAGCGACCCTGCTAACGACGGGTTCACGGGCGAAGTGCTGACGGACGTTGAACTTGACTACGAAATGGAGGCAGTGCATCAGTGGAACGAGGGAGAAGGAAGACCCGAGGCGTGTCTCGGTAGATCGCCGAACAATCCCAAGCATTTCAAAGTCTTCAAATACTCGTTAGATCGACAGCGCGAAGGTTACCAAGCCGTTGATGGGACGGTAGTAGTTTTTGGCTCATGGCGGGAATACCTGCAGGTATTCGCGCATCCTCCGAGGCGAGACCAGCTAGGTGATGAAGGTTGGTTTGACTATCTCGACGAGCTCGATGAAGAAGTTACTCGGGAGAGCGGGAATCGCCAGGCAATGCTCGACACCCCTGAGCCTCGCGACCGCGACGCGGTTGCCGAATGGTTGGCGAAAAGACATTTCATTGCCGACAGTGGCATTCGAGAGGTGTGGTATTTGCCGGGAGGATCTCCGCCTCAAGAGATTCGACTTCTTGAATTGAATGATCGAGTTACCGGAGATGATGTAGCTGTCGAGCCGATCGACTTTGGGCTAGATATCCAAGGCTGTGAGTTCCGTCTTTTTGTCGCCGACGTTACTGGGGATCAGTTGTTACGGATAAGTCGTGATTCGTCAGGGCTTCCACGAGGGTGGTCGCTCGACGGCACAAAGATCTGGCGGAGACGCGGTGCATGACGGAGCAGCAGCGTCTGTTCCTGGTGCAAGCGCGTGCGGATTTTGCCGTTTTTGACACTTTTCGAAGGCAATCGCGTTTTCCCGCTTCGCATAAACTTCACTATTTGCAGATGGCGACAGAGCTATTCGGTAAGGCTCACGCATGGCGCGAAGGGCCACGCACGTCGACACATCGTGCGTTTGTCACGTTTCTTCGAAGCCTTACCACTAACCGTCGGGCGCAGGAAAAATTGGGGTTCGCGGGTCGGAATGCGCAATGGCAGGGCATGTTTAGGAAGACGATCGATATTGCTCAGCGCGTTGAGGATCTAGCCCCTGCTCTTTCCCCCGACTTGCCAAACCCTGAATACCCGTGGCCGCGCGCGATGCCGGTCGCTGCGCCGGTGGAGTTTGACTTTCCGATATGGCGCGACCTGGTAGACACAACGGCGGGCCGACGGTTCCTCGACTTAGTCGAACGGCTTTTTCAGTCGGCTGAGTACTTTCTCTGAGTAACGACAGCCTGCCGGCCGAGCGCAGCGCGTGGCTGCATTACCGGCTGCCGACGTAGGGGCTTGGCTCGCTGGTCTCAGGAGACCCGGGTGATCTTTGCGCCGTATTGATGCGTGGCCTGTCGGATTTGATAGGCCCTTTGCGCTGTCCGCCGCCGGACTTGCGATACAATACGCCCGCTGCGGACGAAGCGGGCACCCGATAGTTCGGCGCATAGGAGGATAGGTCGCATGGCTGCGTTTGTGGAATTTCATCACAAGAACCGCAAGGTGATTCTGAACCTGGACCAGGTGTGTACGATCGAGGATCGCGCCGACGGTTCGGAATTATTGATCCGCTGCTCGAATTCCGAGGATTACCTGGTCTCGGGCGATGAGGCGCAGCGCGTGATGGCGATCCTTCGCGACTTTTGCTGCGAGGCGCCAAAGTAAAACGGTGCCGTGACCCGACACGTGCGCGGGTAGAAATAGGAAAATACCCTTGCTGGCGCTTCGGGCTAGTGTGTTAACCCCTGGCGCGATTGGCATTTCCGTCACTCCTCATTCTGCACCCTACCACTCCTCACTTCCCGCGTTCACACCGTGCTGGTGGGGGCGACCGTGGGGTGGGCGACGAATTCGACAGTGTCGGCCAGGCTGCGGCGTTGCAGGTCGAGGATCGCGGCGCCATGCTCCTGCCACCACCGGCGCGCGTCGGTTTGCGTCCACGGGATCACGTTGGTCAGCTTGTCCAGCACTTCCAGAATCTCGCTGGCCGACTGCGGACGCTGGAGCGGGTCCTTTGATAAGCACGACATGACCAAATCGCTCAGTAGAGCCGGCACTGCCGGATTTAATTGCGACGGCGCCTCGGGCATGACGTTCATCACGTGAAACAACACGTCCAGGTCGCTGGCGCAATGGAAGATATTGCGCCCCGTCAGCAGGTCATAGGCCACGGCCCCGATGGAATACAAATCCGAACGCGTGTCGGTCACCAACGGATCGCGTAAACGCTCGGGCGCCATGTAGAGCGGCGTGCCGGCCATCGCCGTGGCGGCGGTCAATCCGGTGTCTTCGCTTTTGGCCGTGCTCTTCACCAGGCCGAAGTCGAGCACCTTGATGAAATCCGCCTGACCGCCGCGCTCGCAAAGCATGATGTTGTGCGGTTTCACATCGCGATGCGCAAGGCCAATGTTGTGCGCCTCGGCCAGCGAACCGCAAATTTGCTTGAGGATGTAGACCGATCGGCCCGGCGAGACCGCCCCTTCGATCTGAATCAACTGCGCGAGCGAGGCCCCCGGCAGATACTCCATTGCGTAATAGAAAACGCCGTCCGTGGTCCGGCCGAAGTCATAGATTTCGATCGTGTTCGGATGGGTTAGCTGGCTGGCCAACTGCACTTCGCGTTCGAAGCGGGCGATGGCAACCGGCGTCATCAATTCGGGCTTAAGCAGCTTCACGGCCGTGCGGCGGCGCAGCATCGAATGCCGCGCGCGATAGACGACGCCCATTCCCCCTTCACCGATCTTTTGCTCCAGCGTGTATTGGCCCACCTGGCGAGCGACGCCGATTTGTCGTTGCAGCCCGGCGATGTGAAAGGCCGAATACAAAAATCCGCCGGCCGCGACGATCAGTACGCCCAGCGGCAACCAGGAAGCAACCAACGGATAGCGCAGCGGCGCGTAGGCCTCGGCGTAGTCGACCTCGGTGCCGATGCCGAAGCCATATTCTGGCAGCCAGCGCCAGGCACCGATCGTCAGCACTCCGCGATAGTCGCGGTAGCCTGTAGAGTCGGTCCCATCCTGGCGTGCGATTGCCATGGCGGCCAACTTGGTCAGCGGCTGTGCTGCTTGTGGCAGCGCCGCTTTTGCGCCGGTGGTCAAATCGACCCCCGGGTCCCGTACTTGCATGTTGAAAACGGCGCGCGCGCCCGGCTCATTGGGAATCAATCCCAGGGCTTTTAATTGATCCGTAAAGCGGCTGTCCGATATCAACCATCCCTTTTCGTCGAAGGCGTAGGTCTCGCCCGTCCGCCCCATGCGCGCCACGGACAGGATGCGCGTGAACTGGTAATCGGCGCTCACTCCCAGGCTGAGCGCGGCGATGATATTGCCTGACGTGTCGTAGACCGGCGTGCCAACCCAGATCATCGGATTCTCGCGGTGAATCGGTCGGTCCGCGGCGAATGAGCCCTCGGGATGAGGTTTCGAGATTCTGGTCTCGCCTGCGAACGCGTAGGCGATGTCGGCCATGCCCGTCGAGTTCAGGTGAATTCCCACCTCCGTATTTTCGGGCGCACCGAGCACCAGGCCCGACCGGTCGGTAATGGCGTAGGCCGTGTGATGGGTTTCGTCGTCGTCGAGGTAGACCTGCAAAGATTCGCGCAGCTCGGCCATGGCGGTGGAATCGAGCAGCGTCTGCCTGGTGGCGGCAGGGCTAAGGTCACTGCGGGACAATCGGACCAATTCCTGAATCTGCTCGCGCACGTCGGGCTGTTCGGCCCAATGCTCGGCATCGGCTTTTTGTTCTTCCAGCCACAGCTCAAGCGCGGTGATGTCGGCGTCGAGCACGGTCTGCAATTGATCGCGCAGAATCTGGCGCATGGCGCTCTCGATGCCGTAGTGCGACCAGATGCCGCCGGCGATGAGGGCCACGAGTACTAACGCGGCTGCCAGGTACGTCCCCTTCCGCGCGCGGACTTCCTCGATCATCAGATCCGCGGCCCGGCCCATCCTGTCCCAAAGGGAAGAGTGCGCCCCCGTTTTGGCACGGGCCGGTTCAACAGCCCGGCTGTCGAGAATCGTCTGCGACCAGTGATGGGCCAGCAGCGACTCGACGCGGGCTCGCAGATCGGCGTCACCGGCGCATTCGCGGTCGAGCAACTGCTCGCGCCCCTTAAGGTCGAGGTCGCACGCCTGCAGGAATATCTCCTTGACGCGATCGTAATTATCGCCGCTCACGATGTGCCTTCCCCGGCCAGTTCACGTCGCAGCCAGGCGCGGATGATCGTCCATTCGTTTTCGACGGTGCGCTTCGAAACGCCGAGCACTTCGGCGACTTCATCCATCGTCAGGCCGCCAAAGAAGCGTAGCTCGACGATGCGGGCCTGGCGGGGATCGAGCAGCGCCAGCTTTTCGATCGCCTCGTCCACGGCCAGCAGGTCGGCATCGCGATCAGGCGAAAGTATTAACTGATCGTCCAGCTCGATGCGCTGCCAGCCGCCGCCGCGCTTGGCGCGATGACGAGCCCGGGCGTGATCCACCAAGATGCGTCGCATGGCCTGCGCGCCGACGGCGAAGAAATGCGTGCGCCCTTGCCAGTTCACACGCGTTTGATCGATCAGCTTCAGGTAGGCCTCGTGGACCAGGGCCGTGGGCTGCAACGTGTGGGCGCGGGTTTCCTGCCGCAGGTAGTCGTCGGCCAGGCGACGGAACTCGTCGTACACCAGCGGCAGCAATTCTTCGGCGGCGTGCTGATCACCGCTCGCGAGCGCGTTGACGATACGCGTGGCTTCTGACGACGGCGAGGAAGTCATCGGCGGACCTTTCGGGGCGACGCTCGGGGCGTAAGCGATAGCTTCGATTGTAACTGAACCAGCCCCCAATGGCGGCGCTAGAGATTCCAAAGCGGGGGGGGCGGGCGTCTCGCCGGACTTACGAGTTTGCCGCCTCTACCGGTTGCCACGAGGTGTCGTACGGCGGACGGCGCGATTAGGGGGCCGCGCCGCGGCCGGGCGGGTCTCTCCCGCGTTTCGCCGCGGTTAAACCCGGCCGTTCTGAGCGCTTCGAGAATTTTTTGCGGACTCGGGCCGTGGATGTCGCGTTATCTGGTGAGCCCCTTCGGGGACGCCAACGTGGCGAAACCTGGGGGACGGAGGGAGTTCTCAGTCGCAACGCCGGAGGCGTGGTGCCATGTGTGTCCTCGAATGTTCGTGCGGCATGGTGGTTTCGACCCGAGGGACACGGACGCGATGCATTCGCTGCGGTGCGATTCTCGGTCCTTGCGACGTGTTGGAAATGAAAACGGAACAGATAAGAGGCAACTGCGAGGCGCGTGTCCCTAAAGAGGGGCCGGATCAAGAGGCCGACGACGCCGACCCGCGTGGCGAAGGACGCCACGCGGCGTTGGCGGCGTACGTGTCGGTCGTGATCATCGCGGCCGCACGCGCGTTGCAGACGCGAACGGAAAGTGTGTGAGGGGACGAGGTCGCTGGTTGCGTGGCGCTTCGCAGCGCGGGGCCGGATCAAGAGGCAAAACAAGTTTCTCGCGAAGCGCAAGCCAACCAAGTGTGATCTCCCCTCAGAGGAGAGGGCGGGGTAAGGGGCAAGACGGCCAAGACGTCGAGCTCCTTACCCGTGCCTCTCTCTGAATGACAGGCCACCCGAACTAGAAGAATCAGAAATGTCACTCAGGAAAGCGAAAATGGTCATGCCGAACGAAGATCCGAAATGTCGTTGTGAGTCAGCTCGGGAGCCGGTTTTTGGCTCGCCCGATCCATTGGACGTGCCCGGACCTTTTCACCGCATTGCGGAAGTCCGCCGGCAGCAGGGGGTGTCGCTGCGTGCGGCGCGGCAATCGCTGGGTATCAGCAGCGAGCACGTACACCGGCAGGAAGACGAACATTACGACTTACTGCTGAGCGAGCTTTTTCGCTGGCAGAACGTGCTAGACGTGCCGGTCGCGGAACTGTTAGTCGAACCGCGCGGACAATTGTCCGCGCCGATCTCGAAGCGGGCTTCGATGATCAAGGTGATGAAGACGGCCGCCACGATTCTCGAAGGAGCCCACGCTCCCGAGATACAAACCCTGGCCAAACGGCTGATCGAGCAACTGCTCGAGATCATGCCCGAGCTGGAGGGTGTGTCGGCGTGGCCTTCGGTGGGACAGCGCCGCACGTTGGACGACATGGGGCGCATCGGACAGCATCCGATTTCGCTCGCGCCGCTGGATGATTATTAATCGGCACGCCGCAGCCGCGGTGTGCTTCAGACTCGTTACGGTTTAGTCGCGCTGGAGCGTGTCGGGTCGGCGGGCCGTCGAGTTATCGTGCAGGCGCGCGGCGATGATGTCGGCCACGACGCGATGGCCCGAGGCGTTCCAATGGCCGTCGCGGGCGATGATCAAACTACCAGCGCCGCCCGATGATTTGGCCGTGAGCATACCGGGGAGTAGATCGAGTACTTCGAGATTCGTATCTGCAGTGCAGATCTCGAATGATTGACGGTAAGCGGCCTCGCGACGAACCGAGACGTCGTCGCGTCCTTCGTCCAATTCGCCGACGCCCGGAATATAGGCGACGATTAGCCGCAGTTGCCGAGCTTCGCAGTCGCGCTGCCAACTCTCCAAATAATGACGCACGATGGCGACCTGTGTGGCGGCTTCGCCCGAAAGCGGTGTCACGGGAGCAGGAGCGGGCGGGGCAGGGGGGGGCGAGCTGGTGGGCTTGTCGTTCGATGAGTCCTGCACGACCGATTCTGGTTGGGGTGATTCGGGCTCGGGAGTTGCGCCTGTGGCTGGTTGCGAATCTCTCGCGTGCGCGACCGGGGGCGAGGCCGGGGCGCCCTTCGCGGCTTCGGCCGCGGCGATCGCCTTGGCTTCGGCGCGGCGGATGCGCCGTTCGAGCTGCCAGCGATTGGCAACGTACGAGACATAGTTGAACAGGTACGACGATTCCTGCAACGTGCGCTGCCAGCCGTCTCTCAACGGCGCCGTGACCGGTTGCGATACAACCTGACCATCAATGATCTTCGCGACACGCGTCCCTTCGAGGTTATCGGCAAAGTCGTTGCCGTAGAACGTGAGCAATACGACGTCCCCTGGCTGCAAATGATCGCGGCACTCGGCGGCGAACAGTTCGTATTGCGCCAGTGTGCCGGTGCCATTGATGCCGTAGTTCTCGACGCGCCAGGCGGGCATGCGCCGGCTCAATTGATCGGTGAAACCCTCTCCCTGTTCGACGCCCCACCCCCACACGAACGAATCGCCGAAGGCGCACAAGCGGCGCACGTTTTCGGTGGCGGGGTTTTGAAATTCCTGGCGGCGAAAGCCCTGGTCGTTGTGAACGATCAGCACGTCGAACTCGGGGGTCTTAAAGCGGCCCCGAAAGTTCGGCTTGCCGCGATGCCCGGTCACCGGATCAGGCTGGTGAAAGCTGCCCATCGCGTTGACGTAGGCCGGACTGTAGCCGGCCACGCGCAGACTGAGCTCGGCCATGACCACGGCAAAGCCAAGCGAGCCCGCTAGCAGCGAGAGCCGCAGCGCGTGAACGCGAAGCCTGGTTCCGGTCGTGCGACGAGATGAGGGGGGAATTTCCATGCGGGTCTGCCCGGGCGGGATTCACGGGTGGTCCGACAGCCAATTCGGGAGCGTCGGGGGGCGGTAACGTACTAAACCGCCGCAAGCGGGGCAATGTGAGTTGCCGTAAGTGAGCGGCCGGAGGCGTTACAGGCGCTCGCGGCGGCACAAACATTCCGGGCCCGGTTCCCCCTAACGAAGAGGTAATCCCCCGCCGGCGAATTGGCTCATCGCCGGACGTCAGACGGGCGCGAGAAAAGATAGTGTTTCGATGGACAAGCTGATAGCACCCATGACGTTCACCTAGTTCAGGAGCGCAGCAATGATCCGGCATCGTATCGCGACCAGTTTGGTATTCGGCGTCGCCCTGTTTTTGGCCCCGGCCACGGTCATGGCCCACGGCGGAGGAGGGGGCGGTGGTAAAGGGGGAGGCGGCGGAGGAGGAGGGGGCGGACATCATGGGGGCGGCGGCGGTGGCCATAGCAGTGGCGGCCACAGCGGGCATCACAGCGGGCATCACTCCGAGCACCACTCCAGCCAACAATCCGGGCAACAATCCGGGCAGCAATCCGGGCAGCAATCCGGGCAGCATCACCATCACCACCACCACCATCATCATCACGAAGGATACGGCGGTGGTGCGGGAGGGCACGGGGGAGCAGGGGGCGCGGGCGGTGCAGGGGGCGCGGGTGGCGCGCTTGTCAACGGCGGTGGGGCTGCCAGCAATGCGTCTTCCTCGGTGAGCGGCGCTCGCAATGCGGTTCAAACGGACCGGAAGACCGTGCAGAGCGACCGGCAGGTTCTCGGTGGCGCGAAGACGGCCATGCGCAGCGATATGAAGACGATATCGCAGGATCGGAACGCCGTCCGCCAAGACCTGAAGAGCGGCAACACCGCGCAACTGAAGCAGGACCTGTCGAAGCTGCGCGGCGCCGATCAGCAATTCCGCACGGATCGTAATCAAGTGCACAAGGACGAGCACAATTTGCATCAGGCTGATCGTCAACTCAACGCGGCCAAGCATACGCTGCATCGTGACGAGCGCGCGGCTTGGCGCAGCCAGTTCAATGGCGGCAGCACGACGGGTGGCACTGGCAGCGGCTCGAACGGTTCGTCGAGCAGCTCGTCTAGCAGTTCGGTGGCAGCACCGCCATCGTAAAGGTGCGTGGGCCAGGTCCACTCCGAGAGGGTCGCGAAAGGCTGACTCCGTCGCGACCCTCCCTGGCCCGATCTTCGGTTCAGATCACTGCAAAAGAACCGGTCCGCAGTTCCGGTAGGGTGCGTCCGCGACGCACCTTTTTGCTTAGCTGTGAGAAGTGCTTCGCATCACCTTCGAGCGTGCGATGCGAGTGAATTGAGGAATGACGCGGATCGTGATTTCGGAGCGTCGAGGACGCACACTACATCAGGCGGCCGCACCCTACGAATACTCGCGGCCCAATTGCACCGAGAGCTATGCTGCCTTCTTCCGGCTCTCGCGCCAGTCTGAGAACCATTGGATGACGTAGAAGAAGACCGGCGTCAGGAAGATGCCGAAGACTGTGACGCCGAGCATGCCGGCGAACACGGCAGTGCCGAGCGTGCGGCGCATTTCGGCGCCCGCCCCTTCGCTGAGCACGAGCGGCACGACGCCGAAGATGAACGCCAGCGAGGTCATCACGATCGGCCGCAGACGCAGCCGACAGGCGGCCAGCGTCGCCTCGTAACGGCCGACTCCCGCCACCTGGCGTGAGCGGGCGAACTCGACAATCAAGATCGCGTTCTTGCACGCCAGGCCGACGAGCACCACGAAACCGATCTGCGTAAAGATATTGATATCCATGTGGGCCACGATCACGCCGGCCACGGAACATAGCAAGCACATCGGCACGACCAGAATCACGGCCAGCGGCAGGGCCCAGCTTTCGTACTGCGCGGCTAACACCAGGAACACCAGCACCACGGCCAGCACAAACGCGAACATCGCAGTGTTGCCGACGCGGCGCTGCAGGAAGGCCAATTCGGTCCATTCGGCCCGCATCGAAGGCGCGAGCGCCCCTTCGGATACCTGCTGCATGAGATCGATCGCCTCGCCTGAGCTGGTACCCGGGGCGGCGTCGGCATTGATGAACGAGGCCGAATAAAGATTATAGCGCACCAGCATCACCGGCCCGCTGATTTCGCGGATTTTCGTAAAGGCCGTGAACGGAACCATCTGTCCCTGCTTGCCGGGGACGTACAGACGCTTCAGATCGTCCGGCTGCATGCGATAACGCGCATCGGCCTGGACGTTGACCTGCCAGGTGCGGCCGAAGCGGTTGAAGTCGTTGACGTATAGCGAACCGAAGTTGACCTGCAGCGTGTTGAACACGTCGGTCATCGAAATATCCATCGCCTTTACCGCGGCGCGATCGATATCCAGGTACAGCCAGGTGGTGTTGGCACGAACACTGGTGAACAGGTCGCGCAGGCCCGACGTTTCGGTCCCTTTGTTAACGATTTCGGTGCTGACTGCCTCGAGGGCAGGCAATCCGGTATCGGCGCGATCTTCGATCACGATCTTGAACCCGCCGGCGGTACCGAGGCCGTCGATCGGCGGGGCGCCCAGAATGTTCACTTCGCCGTCCCCGACTTCGGCCTCGAAAAGTTCCTTCAGCTCCTCGGCAATGACGTCGGCCGTGCGATGATCGTGCGCTCGTTCGTGAAATTCATCGAGCATGACGTACATCGAGCCGAAATTCGGAGCGTTGGCCCCCATCAGCAGCGACTGCCCGGCGATGGCCACGGTGTGGCTGACGCCCGAAACCTTGCCGGCCAGTTCCTCGATGTCGTGCATCGCTTCTTCGGTACGCGCGAGCGAGGCCGAGTCCGGCAAGCGGACGTTGACGATCAGGTATCCTTTATCGTGCGAGGGGATAAAGCCGGTCGGTGTGTCGGCGAACATTTTGTACGTGAGCACCATCAGCCCGCCGTAGAGAATGAGCACGATCAGGCTCGTCCGCAGCATGAAGCTGACCGTGGCCACGTAACCGCCGGTAAGCACATTAAAGCCGGCGTTGAAGACGCGGAAAATCAACAGTAGCACGGCGTTGATCAGTCCCGATGCAAACCAGGCGCCGACGCCGCCAATGGCTCCGCCGATCCACGGCCAGGGCGAACCCAGGCCCAGAGGCATGTCGTTCAGCACGACGGGAATCCATTGCGGTAGCCAGGGTGCCAGATATTGGCTGCCCGCCCAAACGCCGGCCAGAGCCAGGCCGAAGCGGGGTAAGGCCTCGCCATGTCCTGACGAGCGGGGACGCAACAGCAGCACAGCGAGTGCCGGGCTGAGCGTCAGTGAATTGAATGCCGAGATGATCGTCGAGATCGCGATCGTAACGGCGAATTGTCTGAAGAACTGTCCGATCACGCCCGAGATGAACGCGCACGGGATGAACACCGCCGTCAGCACCAGACCGACGGCGATCACTGGGCCGGCGACCTCTTGCATGGCTTGCACGGCAGCATCGCGCGGGGAAAGTCCTTCTTCTATGTGATGCTCGATGGCTTCGACGACCACGATGGCATCGTCGACGACGATGCCCACGGCTAGCACGAGGCCAAACAGCGTAAGCGTATTAAGACTAAAGCCGGCGGCCACCATCGCGGCGAATGTGCCCACGATCGCCACGGGCACGGCGACCAGTGGAATGATCGCGGCGCGCCAGCCTTGCAGAAAGATCAGAACCACGATGGCCACCAGCACCACCGCGTCACGCAAGGCGAGGAACACTTCGTTGACGGACTCCTTGATGAACGGAGTCGTGTCATAGACGATCGCGTAGTCGACCCCTTCCGGGAAACGGGCTTTCAATTCGTCCATCTTGTCGCGCACTTGCTGAGCGGTATCGAGCGCGTTCGAGCCGGGGCGTTGATAGATTGAGAGCGCGACCGAGGGCTGCGTATCGAGCGTGCAGATCTGGTCATAGGCCAGCGCCCCCAGCTCGATCTTGGCTACGTCGCGCATGCGGATGATGCGCCGCTCGGCATCGGCGCGCAGAATCATATCGCCGAATTGCGACTCTTCGGCCAACCGGCCCAGGGTGGTCATTGTGTATTGGAAGACCTGGCCATTGGGCGCCGGAGGCTGGCCGATCTGGCCGGCCGCGACCTGGGTATTCTGCTGCTCGATGGCGCGAACGACGTCGGCCGAACTGATGCCGCGCATCGCCATCTGCTGCGGGTCGAGCCAGACGCGCATGCTGTAGTCGCGCTGGCCGAGGAAGGCGATAGCGCCAACGCCAGGGAGGCGGGACAACTCGTCGCGCAACTGAATCGTGGCGTAATTGCTCAGATACAGGTTGTCGCGGCTGCCGTTGGGGGAAAACAGGTTGACGATCATCAGCACGCTGGGCGATTTCTTCTTCACCGTCACGCCGCGCCGCTTGACCAGGTCAGGCAGGATCGGCTCGGCCAGCGAAACGCGGTTCTGAACCATGACCTGGGCCATATTCAGGTCCGTGCCCGGCTCGAACGTGACGGTCAACACGTAGTTGCCGTCGTTGGTGCATTGAGAAGAGAGATACATCATGCTCTCGACGCCGTTGACCTGCTGCTCGATCGGAGCGGCCACGGTGTCGGCCACGACGTTGGCATTCGCACCAGGGTAGGTCGTCGAGACTTCGACCGTCGGCGGCGTGATCTCGGGATATTGCGTGACCGGCAGCGCGAAAATGGCAATCGCGCCAGCCAGCGTGATCACAACCGAAAGCACGGTCGCGAAAATCGGTCGATCGATGAAGAATTTGGAAAACACGGTGGTTAGTGACCAGTCGTTAGTCGGTTATTAGTTGGCCGTGCGGGGCCGGAATAGTTTGCTAAGGGGTTTGGTGCGGTGGCAGCTTTTGAGTTGCGGTTGTCGGTGGTGTGCCGTTCGCTTCGGCGCCATTGGTTGCTGCGCTGCTTGCGGTTAGTACCTGATCGGGTTCGGGCGATTCACTGCCGTTCGGGTGATCCGCGTCTGGCGCTGACGCAGGGGCGGTGTGCTTTTTGTTCGGAAGTTTCGTTGTGGCCCGGCGGGCGGCTAGCCACCACTGGTGCGGTGACAGGATCAGGATCAGGACCCGCGCGATCCGCGCCAGCGGACCTTGTGTGAAAAGGTGCCAGTGCGACATCCGGTCGATGACGTAGAAGAAGATCGGCGTCAGGAAGATACCGAAGAACGTCACGCCCAACATGCCGGAGAATACGGCGGTGCCGAGGGCGCGGCGCATTTCAGCGCCGGCGCCAGTGGCGATCACGAGCGGCAGTACGCCCAGGATGAAGGCGAACGACGTCATCAAAATCGGTCGCAAACGCAACTCGCAGGCTTGCAACACGGCCTCGCGGACCGGGGTCCCCTGCTCTCGACGGTACTTGGCGAACTCAACGATCAGAATCGCGTTCTTGCAGGCCAGGCCGATCAGCACCACGAACCCGACCTGCGTGAAGATATTGATGTCCATGTTTGCGATCGCCACGCCGGCGATCGAACAGAGCACGCACATCGGCACGACCAGGATCACGGCCAGCGGCATGGCCCAACTTTCGTACAGCGCCGCCAGCACCAGGAAGACGAAGATCACCGAGAAGGCGAACACGATCATGCCGGTGTTGCCGGAAAGCTGCTCGAGGTAGGCCAGCTCGGTCCATTCGACCGACATCGAATTCGGCAGCTCGCGATGGGCCAGGTCCTCGAGCGCCGTAATCGCCTGCCCGGTGCTGAATCCGGGAGCCGAGTTACCGTTAATGCCCGCGGCCGGGTACATGTTGTAACGCGTGAGCACGAGCGGCCCGCCCACGCCCGACACCGTGGCGAGCGATCCCAACGGGACCATAGTTCCGCTGGGATTGCGGATGCGCAGTCGCTTTACATCCTCGACCTGGTCGCGGAAATGCGTGTCGGCCTGCACGATGACCTGCCAGGTGCGGCCGAACCGATTGAAGTCGTTGACATAGCGCGAACCGAGGTACGATTGCAGCGCGTCGAACAATTCGGCCAGGCTGACGCCGGCGGTCAAGCAGGCTTTGCGGTCGACGTCGATGTAGAGCTGCGGCGAGTCGGTTTTGTAGACGGTGAACAGGCCGGCCAGGCCGGTGGTTTGATTTCCCTTGGCGACCATGTTGTCGGTCGCCCGCTGCAACTCGACGAGGCCCAGGTCGCCGCGGTCTTCGACCATGAATTTGAATCCGCCCGCGCGCCCCAGGCCGGACACGGCCGGCGGCGGAAAGACGTTTACCAAGGCGTCAGGCACCTTGGCGGCGAATTGCTTGCGGAGCGAAGCCATGATCGCGTCGGCCGCAAGATCGGGCGACTTACGCTCGTCGAAATCGTGCAAGATGATGAACATCGAGCCGAAGCTCGAGCCGTAGGCGCTGAGCATGAACGAGTTGCCGATGACCGAGTTCACGTTCTTCACGCCCGGCGTTTCCATGACGATCTTTTCGATCACCTCCATGGCCTGCGACGTGCGCTGCTGGCTGGTCGAGTCGGGCATCTGCACGCTGGCGACCAGGTACCCCTTGTCCTGCGAGGGAATAAATCCGCTGGGCAACTGGCCGTAACCCCAATACGTCGTGTAAAGCAGTCCGCCGTAGATGATCAGGACGATCACCGGCACGCGCAACATCCGCCCGACAATGCCGATGTAGGCGCCGGTCGATTTGCGCACGCCGAAATTGAAGAAGCGGAAAAACCAGCCGAGCACCAGGTCGAGCAACCGGGTGATCAGGTCCTGCTTGCCCTCGCGCGGCCGCAATAAGAGTGCCGCCAGGGCCGGACTGAGGCTCAGTGAATTGATGGTCGAGATAACGGTCGAGATGGCGATCGTCAGCGCGAACTGTCGGAAGAACTGGCCGACGATTCCAGAAATAAAAGCGCACGGAATGAACACTGCCGAGAGCACAAGCCCCACGGCGATGATCGGGCCGGCGACTTCGTCCATGGCGCGGATCGCGGCGTCGCGCGGCTTTAGCCCGTGCTCAATGTGATATTCCACGGCCTCTACGACCACGATGGCGTCGTCCACGACGATGCCGATCGCCAGCACCAGTCCGAAAAGCGTCAAGTTGTTCAGGCTGAAACCGACGCACGCCATGGCGGCGAAAGTGCCGACGATGGCCACGGGCACCGCGACCAGGGGAATGATCGACGGCCGCCAGCCCTGCAGAAAGACGAGTACCACCAGGGCGACGAGAAACACCGAATCGCGCAGCGCCTTGAAAACTTCGCTGACCGACTCGCGAATGTAGGGCGTGGTGTCGTAGCCGATTTCGTAAATGACGCCGTCGGGAAAGTCGTGCGACAGCTCGCCCATCTTCTCCTTGACGCGGTCGGCCGTGTCGAGGGCATTGGCATCGGGGAGCTGAAAGATCGCCAGGCCTACGGTGGGCTTGCCGTCGAAGCGATTGCTGATGTCCTCGCTGCGGGCCCCCATTTCGACGCGCCCTACGTCGCGAATACGCACGCTGCGGCGGTCGGCCGTGAACTTGATGACGATATTCTCGAACTCTTCGGGCAAGGTCAGACGTCCGCGTACCGATAGCGGCATCTGCTTGACCTGGCCATCGACCGCCGGCGGCTGGCCGATCTGGCCCAGCGCGACGTGCATGTTTTGTTCGCGGATCGCATTGACGACGTCCGTGACTTCCAGATCGCGCGTGGTGAGTTTGTCTGGATCGAGCCAGATGCGCATGCTGTAGTCGCGCTGGCCGAAAACCAGTACTTCGCTAATGCCGGACAGACGCGATAATTCGTCACGAATGCGCATCAGCGCGTAATTGCTGAGGTAAAGCTGGTCGTAGCGGCGGTCGGGCGAATTCAGGCTGACCGTCATTAAAATGTCGGGCGAGCGCTTGCGCGTCGTCACGCCCGTTTGCCGCACGACCTCGGGCAAAAGCGGCATCGCCAGAGCGACGCGATTTTGCACCAGTACCTGCGCCAGGTTCAGATCCACGCCCGGCTTGAACGTGACGGTCAGTGTGTAAGATCCGTCGTTGGTGCTTTGGGAAGCCATGTAGAGCATGTCTTCCACGCCGTTGACCTGCTGCTCGATCGGCGCGGCGACGGTTTGGGCCACGACCTGCGCGCTCGCACCGGGATAGTTGCAGTCGACCTGCACCGTGGGGGGCGTAACCGGCGGGAATTGGGCCAGCGGCAGCGTGTAGAAAGCGACCGCGCCAGCCAGTGTGATCAAAATCGACAGCACTGACGCAAAGATCGGCCGGTCGATGAAGAATCGCGAAAACACGCGCAGCTCACTTGCTAACGATCATTGCCAAAGCAGTCCGCCCGAGCCCGATACGGCACGCGGCCAACTCTTCGGCAAGCAAAACGAAACACAAGCCCGGTGGGGCCAGCAACGCGAAACAGGCAACTCGTCGAGTATTCTCGCCGACGCCGCGGGCTGAGCTTGGACGACTAAGGTGTGGACTACCGGGCTGTCGGCGCGGTGGGAGGAGGCGGAGCCGAAGCGGCCTTGGTTTCGACAATCGTGGCCGGCGGCGGATTAGCGCCCTCAGTTGGCGGCGGATTTGCACCGCCCGCGGGCGGAGCAGCGACACCTGCCACCGGCGCACCGGAGCTTCCTGCGGGTGGCAAACTGGCGTTTGCCGAGGGGCCGCCGTTAAGCGGCCGCGGGTCGACTTCCAGATCTTTCCGCAGACGCTGCAGGCCCGACACGGCGATGCGATCTTCGGGGGCCAGACCTTGCGTGATGACGCGCTTGCCACCCAACAGCATGCCCACTTGCACGCGGCGGTAGACCACGTGATTCTTGTCGTCGATGACATACACGAAGCGTTGTCCCTGATCAGTGGCGAGCGCTTCTTCGGGAATCAACAGCGCCGGATGCGGATCGCCGATCGGGAAGCGGATGCGAACGAACAAACCAGGTGAAAGCAGACGATTCGGATTCTGGATCACGGCCCGCAATCGCAACGTGCCGGTCGTGGGATCGACCTGATTGTCGACGAAATCGACTACGCCCGAGAGATTGAATTGATCCTCGTCCGAGAGGGCGACCTGCACCGTGATCTCGGTCTCGCGATGCGACTTGATACGCCCATCGCGCACCAAGCGACGGAGACGTAACACGGTGCGCTCGTCGATATCGAAGTAGGCATAGATTGGGTGGATCGAAACGATCGTGGTCAGCACGGTTTCATCGGCGCGGACCAGGTTACCAGGGTCGACCATGCGGCGGCTGATGCGCCCGTCGATTGGCGAGAGAACACGCGTGTAGCTGAGATTCAGGTCGGCCAATTCCTTGGCCGCCTGCATTCCCTTGAGGGTTGATTTGGCTTCGGCATGATCGAACGTGTACTGATCGAATTCCTCTTGCGACTTCACGTGATTTTCGATCAGCGGCGTGGCCCGCGTCACCTGGCGATCCAAACGCTCGATGCGCGACTCGTATTGGCTGACGTTGGCCGCGGCCTGATCGGCCGAGGCCTTGAACCAGCGCGGATCGATTTGAAACAGCAGATCGCCGATCTTCACTTCGGCGCCGTCGGCGAAATTGACCTTATCGAGGTAACCGCTGACACGGGCCCGGATCTCGACAGTTTTCATCGCGGCCGTGCGGCCGGTGAATTCCTCGTATTCCGAGACGACCTCTTCGACGGGGGTCGTATACATGACCTGTTGAATCTTGACCGGCGGCGGACCCGCGGCCTTACGATTGCAGCCCGTGGAAGTGGCCAGGCCGGCCAGTAACATCACGAATCCGCCGGCGAGCAGCAGGTTCGTGGCGCGAGCGGACAAGTTGGCCGGTGTCGAATTGTCGCAGTCGATTGCCATATATGACATATCTCGCCGCCTCTTCGCGGCTGATTCGAGTGCTGCTGCCGCTCGGGGGGCGTTGTATTGGGCAGGAGCAGGGTGTCGGGGCAGGAGGGCTCGCCATGGAAAGTATATCTGACTGACTAGTCAGTCAGCCGGCATCTTGGTAGATTATAGACAGGACCGCAGGACGTGCAATATCTGCTCATCGGGGACATTGGAACGAGCAGACGGGTTCGACCGGCCGAGCAGGCGGGGTTCAAACCATTTCGAGGGGGGCATCGGCGGCCGGAATGTTGGGGAGAAGTGGGGGTGGGCCATTTCTGTGGGTAATTTCATGTCAGCGCAGCCAATCCAAACTGCACAATCTACTGAGCCGTGTACGCCGGGACGCCGTGAGGAACGACGCCAGGCGATTATTGAAACGGCCGCGCGACTCTTCGCCGAACTCGGTTACGCTTCTTGCGAAATGGAGCGGGTGGCCTCCGAATTGGGAATCGCCAAGGGGACACTTTATCTGTACTTCTCCAGCAAGGAGGCGCTGTTCTACGCCTGCGTCGATGCGGGCATGCGTCAAATGCAGAGCGTGGTCGGTAAGGCGGCGGAAGAAAACGTCGATCCGATCGAGCGTATTTCACGCGGCATTCGGGCCTATCTGCAATTCTTCGAAGATCATCCCGAACACGTCGAGCTGCTGATTCAAGAACGGGCGAATTTCAAAGGTCGCAGCCGGCCGACGTATTTCGAGTATCGCGATCAGAATCGCGAAAAGTGGCGCCCCATTCATGCCGAAATGATCGCCCGGGGGCGTTATCGCGACGACATCCCGGTCGAGCGGATCATGGACGCGATCGGCAACCTGCTGTACGGCACGATGTTCACGAATCATTTCGTCGGCCGCGCCGTGTCACTGAACGAGCAGTATCAATCACTGGTCGAAATCGTGATGCGCGGATTGCTGAGCGAACAAGAGCGGACTGTTCCGGCCGCGCAGGGGCCGCTCGAGTAAGAGCCCGTTGGGTGACGGCCACTCGACATGGGGGGCAGGGGATGGGCCCACCGACGCCCCGGGGCGATTCTGCCTATAATTCTCTGGCGGTGGTGCCGAATCGCCTGCCGTAGCGCTGAGCGCAGTTTCAGTGTAAGGAAACTAATAGGGAATACGTGATGCGGATTGCAGGGAGATTAGTCGCGTTTGCCGTTCTGCTCGGCGTGATGTTGTGCGCTGATTCACGTGCGCAGATTGTCGGCCCGCGACCGCCGGGAAAGTCCGCGATCGATCCGCAAGTTGTAACCGTCATCAATGCCTGGGGTAAACACGTCACGGAGCTGCCGGGATTTGGCTTCACGGTGCGAGCAACGACACAAGTCAAACAAGGTCAACAGGCCCAATCGCAAGAAGTGACGACGCGGATCGTGGCCGAGCGGCCCAACAAGCTGGCCGTGAGCGCAAAATCGGGCGATGACGCGGCGCAACTTTTTAGCGACGGCAAATCGTTGGTCGTGGCGCTGACCTCGGTGGGAAAATATTTCCTGGACGACACGCCCGATCGCTGGAACAGTTGGGCCAGAATCATCGCCAATCCGGTTCCTTCGGCGATCGTCACCGAGGGAAATGCCGGTCCGATTACCGGGGCGCTGTTGGCCAAGGACCCAGGCGCGACGCTGCTGCGGATGATCGAATCGGCCACCTACGGCGGTGAAGCGATGTTGGGCGATACGAAATGCCATTTGATCAACGCCGTAGGGGACGTGACCGATTGGCAATTATGGATCGATGCCGGCCCGAAGCCGGTCATTCGCCAATTCGTGCCCGACATGAATAAGGGGCTGGCCCGACAAGCGGCAGCGCAGGGCAAAGCGCCTTTGCAAAATGTGCGCGTGACCTGCGTCGTGAAATATACAGACTGGGAAGAGAATCCGCTGTTGGCGGCCGACGTGTTTACGTTCCATCCAACGGCAGGAATGGTGAAGATACCGCTACCTGTCGCGCCGGAAGAGCCGCCGCATCCGCTGCTGGGAAAGATGGCGCCGGCCGCGAACCTGGCAGTGCTGGGTGGTGGCAAACTCGACTTGGCGGCGCTACGTGGCAAGAACATCGTGATCCTCGACTTCTGGGCAACCTGGTGCAAACCATGCCGGATGGCGATGCCGATCGTCGAGCGCGTGGCCGATGAGTTCAAGAAGCAAGGCGTGGTGCTATACGCCGTGAATCGAGAGGAAGAGCCTGAGCTGGTGCAAAACTTTGCCGAGCAGGCGGGCCTAGTGATGAAGATCGCGCTCGATCGAGACGGCCGCGTCTCGGAGGAGTATCAGGCGCAGTCGATTCCGCAAACCGTGCTCATCGGCAAGGATGGCACAGTGCAGGTCGTACACGTCGGGGTCGGGCCGGAATTCGAAGAGGACTTGCGCGAAGAACTCGCAGCGCTGGTCGCGGGGAAGGATTTGGCTGCCCAGAAAAAGGCGAAAGCCGCCGCGGCCAAGGCGCCGACTCAGGCTGGTCCGCCGGTTGCCGGCCCGCCAGTTCCCAATGGCGCTGCCGGGGGAAAATAACCTACCAGCGGCGCTCTCCGTACTCAATCAGCGCGCGATCGACGATCTTGGTCGCGTAGTACAGCACGCACAACACACCGAACGTTGCGGCCATTGCTTCGAGCGGATGCCGGCGCGTGAAGTTGTCGATCGTGGTCAGTGCCAATCTCTCAGGCTGGCTGATGACGTCCCAGCTATTGAATCGCTGAAAGCGCCCCAGGTAGACGCCCAGGCTGACCAATAACGTCAACGCGATCTCACAGGGGAAGACCAGCCGCTCTCGGCCGATGGCCTTCAAATAATCGCCGCAGCGCATCAGCGACAGCACGTGCGCTTGCCAGCCGGCCATCATGAACAGCGCGTATTGCGGAATCAGCACCAGCGCCACGCTCCACACCGGCAGGTGCGGTTCTCGGCGGATGTGGTTCACCAGATGCAGAACGTCGGTCAGCGTGTAGGCCGAGTTCGGCAGAAACAGGCAGAACACGATCACGCCCAGCCACCAGAAAATCCCACGTCGCCAGCGTGGTCGGAACAAAGCGACGGCCATCGCCAAGGGGACCAGAGCCAGCGCCGCGTTCCAGCCCATCCCGAAGTCGGGATGCAGGACACGGCGAATCATTTCCAGACGGTATTCCATCGGTCGGCGCGGCGCGAGCTGGCAGGGACGGATTTAAGGCCGACGGGTTTTATCGGCACTGGTGATTGTCGGACACTTGACGCTTGCGCGCCTGAATTAACATAGCTCAGCGCGGGCGATTTGCCGGCGGCGAGTACGGGGGCCCGCAAGATCAAAAGACTACGCTGCCCCGGCACGGTTTATATGACTTCGCCCGGGGGTGGGTGTACACTGAGAGCCCGGTTCCCCGGTTTTCCTTTCTCGGCAATTCGCAGGTCCGATGCATTCTCGATTTTTCATCGATTGCGGCGCGTTACGGCTCATCGGTTGCTTATGGGGTGCGGCGGTGCTGATGGCGCCGGCGACTTGTCACGCCGATAAAGGAGCGCTGCCGGCGGCCATCGATGCGCGGGCCGAAGCGGCCTGGCAGGCGGCTTTGCAAATCTGGGAATGGGCCGAGCCTGGTTATCAGGAAGAAAAGTCATCGGCGCTGCTGACGCAGATGCTCGAGCGCGAAGGATTCGAGATCGAGCGCGGCGTGGCCGGCATTCCAACAGCGTTCACGGCGACCGCCGGCAGTGGCCGGCCGGTGATCGCGATCCTGGGAGAGTACGACGCGCTGCCCGGCCTTTCGCAACAGGCCGTGCCTGAGCAGTTGCCACGCATCCCTGGCGGATATGGCCAAGCATGTGGGCACCATCTATTTGGCACGGCGTCGGCCACCGCGGCGATTGTTGTGGCCGAGCAATTGAAGAAAGACAAGCTGCCCGGCACGGTGCGCTTCTACGGCTGCCCGGCCGAGGAGGGGGGCGCGGCCAAGGTGTTCATGGTTCGCGCTGGCTTGTTCAACGACTGTGACGTCGCCTTGCACTGGCATCCTGGCAGTCGCAATGCTGCCGGCGATGCAACCTGTCTGGCGCGGATGGCGGCGAAGTTTCGTTTTCACGGCACGAGCGCTCATGCCGCGGCCTCGCCCGAGCAAGGACGATCGGCCCTGGACGCGGTGGAACTGACGAATCATGCGTCCGAGCTGTTGCGCGAGCACACGCCCGATTTGACGAGAATTCATCATGTGATCACAGCGGGAGGGGGAGCACCGAACGTGGTGCCCGATTTTGCCGAGGTCTTCTACTATGTACGGCATCCGCAATCCGACGTTGCCAAGGCCGTTTACGCACGCCTCGTGAAATGTGCCGAGGCCGGTGCGCTCGCGACCGAGACGAAGCTCGAAGTCGATTATTTGGGAGGCACGCACGAGCTGGTGCCGAACGACACGCTGTCGCGAATCACGCTGGCGAATCTACAGGCATTGAATGATCTGAAATTCACGCCGGAAGAGGAGAAGTTCGCCGCACGGATCGCCACGACGCTGCCAAAACCGGCGGCGCTCGACACGTTGCGGGAAGTGTCCGACAACAAGGGAGGGCAGAACAAGGGCTCGACCGACGTGGGGGACGTGTCGTGGGTGGTGCCAACGACCGGATTTTCGACCGTGTGCTGGGTGCCGGGGACGCCGGGTCACAGTTGGCAAGCCACGGCCGCCGGCGGCACAACGATCGGTCGTAAGGGAATGCTGTTGGCCGCAAAGGTGTTGGCCGCAACGGCGTATGACCTGGCGACCAAGCCCGAGGCAATTGCCGCGGCGAAGGATGAGTTGGCGCGGCGCGTCGGCAAGGAAGGATACCAGTCTCTGCTGACGCCCGGTCAGAAGCCGCCGCTCGATTATCGCAAGGCGCCCGTGGTGGGTGGCGTTGCCGAATAGGGACCGAATATTCGGACAACACAATGCAGAGCAGTCGTCGGTGTGCAACATCGCCGCCAAGGACGACCTATATCGTGCATGTGCGTCGAACGGCGAATCGGGGGAAAACGACGCTTGAGCCCCGGAGGGGCGATATTGTGTAGCCGTGGGCGCGAGCCCACGGTAAACCGTCTCGTACTGCGACAAAAGCCCCGTCGGGGCGACATTGATTTTTTAATGTCGCCCCTGCAGGGCTTAAGACAGTTCGTTTTGCGATTAGGTTCCGTGGGCTCGCGCCCACGGCTACATGCTGCCGCCCCTGCGGGGCTAGAACGCCCTCGCTTTGCTGTGACTGGCGACAGCAGTTGCATGACGTTTCGGGTGGAGGATCACATGAGCAAGCTCCCTTATTCGTGCATCATCGGTGCGGGCTCGAGTGGCGTGACCACGGCCAAGGCGCTTATCGAGCGTGGGTTGCCCTTCGATTGCTTCGACCGCAGCGACGATATCGGCGGCAACTGGTACTTCAACAACCCGAACAAGGTCAGCAGCGCCTATCGGTTGCTGCATATCGACACGTCGAAGTCGCGGATGCAATATTCCGACTTCCCGATGCCGGCCGAATATCCGAACTATTGCCATCACACGCAGGTGCTGGCCTACTTTCGCAGCTATGCCGAACGTTTTGGCGTCCGCGAGCGCGTCACGTTCAACACCGGCGTCGAGCGCGCCGAGCGCCAGCCTGACGGTCTGTGGCGCGTGCGGCTGTCGACGGGCGAGGAACGGCTGTACGACTCGTTATTCGTGTGCAACGGTCATCATTGGGATCCGCGCTGGCCTGAGCCTGCTTTCCCTGGCCGATTCGACGGCACGGCGATCCACTCGCATTATTATCGCGATGCCGAGGCGTTTCGCGGCAAGAACGTGCTGGTTCTCGGCATGGGTAACAGCGCGATGGATATCTCGGTCGAATGCAGCTACGTGGCCAATAAGGTCTTTCTCAGCTCGCGGCGCGGAGCGCACATCGTGCCGAAGTATCTGCTGGGACGGCCGGCCGACCATTGGGTTGTTCCCTGGCTGCCGTGGTGGTTATCGCGAAAGTTCATGGCGCCCATGCTGCGGCTGCAGGTGGGCCGGATGGAGGATTACGGTCTGCCTCGCCCGGATCATAAATTGCTGGAAGCTCATCCCAGCGTATCGAGCGTGATTTTGGATCGGCTGGCGCACGGCGACATCCGACCCAAGCCGAACATTGCCGAACTGGCCGGCCCGCGCGTGCGCTTCGTCGACGGGACGAGCGAAGACATCGACGTGATCATCTATTGCACCGGCTACAAGGTGACGTTTCCGTTCTTCGACGAGGATTTCCTCGCGGCGCCTGATAATGATTTGCCGCTGTATTTGCGGATGTTCAAGCCGGGGCTCGACAATTTGTTTTTTATCGGGCTGATGCAACCACTGGGGGCGATTTTTCCCATCGCCGAGCGGCAGGCCTGCCTGGCGGGTGAATACCTGTGCGGCCGGTACACGCTACCCAACTCTGCGGCCATGCAAGAACAGATCGAAGCGGAACGGACGGCGATGTTCCGCCGCTTCGTAAAATCGAAGCGGCACACGATGCAGGTCGATTTCGACGCCTTCATGGCCCAATTGAAGCGCGAGATGCGGGCGGGCGCACGGCGCGCGTCGGCCGTGGGCAACCGTCCGTCTGTCGCAGCGCGAGCGCGCGAGAACCTCAGCGGCGCGATAGCCACCGCGCATTCGACGCATGCCGGCGCGACGCAGGCCGTGCGTGGTGAAGCTTCTTAGGTGGATGAATCCCATCCCGGCGGACAAATGGTCGAAACGTCGAACATGGACCGCGAACCCAAATCAAACAGCCGGCGCTGGCTGCGAGTGAGTCTGCGAGGTGTCCTGGTCGCGCTGACGCTTCTGGCCGTTTGGTTGGCGATCATCAGTAATCGCGCCCATCGCCAGGCGCGGGCGTTGACCAAAATCGAAGGCTTGGGTGGCTACGTCCAATTCATCTACGGCCGCGACGCGCTGGGGCAGCCGATCGAAACCGACAATTTCGAGCTGCGAGATACACATGGCCTGATCGCCGGCGTCACGACGCCCACATGGCTGCGGACGTTTCTGGGAGAAGATTATTTTCGCACGGTCAAACTGGTGAATGTCGGTCGTCGCTCGCCCACGCCGGATGATCTGAGCTTCCTGCATGATTTGCCCGAGGTGTCGGGCGTGTTTCTGTTTCGTAATCGCTCGGTGACGGACGAAAGCCTGGCGCACGTCGCGGGGCTTACGCATGTGGAAGAGCTGGATTTCAGCGGCAGTTCCGTGACAGACGCGGGGCTCGCATCAGTCGCAGACTTGCGCAGCTTGAAACGGTTGTGGATGTACGACATCCCGATCACGGATGCCGGATTGACGCATCTGCAAAAGTTGGAGAACCTCGAACTGCTCGATCTGCGCCAAACCAAGATTACCAACGCCGGGCTGGAGAATCTCGCGCACCTCGCGTCGCTTACGGAACTGGTTCTCGACGATACGCCGGTCGACGACGAGGGATTGATCGCGCTGGCCGGACTTAAACAACTGCAGACGTTGTCGTTGACCCGGACCAACGTTCATGGCCCAGGTCTGGCGCACCTGGCTCAATTGAATCGCCTGGAAGGGCTTTATCTTCACGAAACCCCGCTCGATGACCGCGGGCTGGAGTTTGTCGCGCGACTGCCGACTCTCAAGCAATTGAGTCTTGGGCACACCCAAGTGACCGATGCCGGACTTGCGCGGTTGACACAGCTCACGACACTCGAATTCTTGTCCTTGGCCGAAACCGCGATCACCGATGCGGGCCTTGCGGAGTTGGCGAAGCTCTCGTCGCTGAAAGAGTTGCAAATCTTGAAGACGAACGTCACGGACGTCGGCGTGGCCCAGTTGCAAAAAGCTCTGCCGAATTGCAAGATCACGGCCAAGTAGCCTCCGACTCCAGGCCGTTGCCTCGTAGTAAACTTTATGACGCCATGAATAAACCCCATTGTCGCATTTCCCGCACGCTGCACGTCATCGTCAACGGCAAGGTGGCGGGCGATCCGCGCTTGCGCGAGGCGGTGCGTGTCGTGCGCGAGCGTGGGCATCGGATTCAGGTCAGCGTGACTTGGGAATCAGGAGATGCGGCACGTTTTGCCCAGGCCGCGGTCACGGAATGTGATTTTGTCGTGGCGGCCGGCGGTGACGGCACGATCAATGAAGTGGTCTCGGGCCTGATCGAGAGCAGCGCGGCAGACGCAGCAAACCCGACCCGGGCGGCGTTTGGCATTCTGCCAATGGGGACGGCCAATGATTTTGCCCGCGGTTGCCATGTGCCGACCGATGACCTGACGCAGGCACTCGTCGACGTAGCCGAAGGAGTAGTGACGCCGATCGACGTCGGACGCGTTAATGGTCGGACGTTTATCAACGTGGCCACCGGCGGATTCGGCACACAGGTCACGGTCGAGACTCCGCCCGAGGTGAAGCGACTATTAGGACGCGTGGCGTATTTAGTATCGGGAGTCGCGTCGATCGGTCGTTTGCAAGCGCGGACGATCACGGTTCGAGCGCCGGACTTTAATTGGCACGGGGCGAGCTACGTTTTCGCCGTCGGCAACGGCCGCCAGGCCGGCGGCGGATTTCAGATGTGCGAGCATGCGCTGCTGAACGACGGGCTGTTGGACCTGATGGTCGTCCCGGACGTTCCTTACGATCAGGCGCTCGCGCTATTGCGCGAGTTGCTCGCGCCGCCACCGCACGAGAACTATCAGAGCGTGATCTATCGCCAGGTGCCGTGGGTCGAAATTTCGTCGACGGCGGGCCTGTACATGAATCTAGACGGCGAGCCGCTCGCGGCCGAGACGTTCCGCTTCGAGTTGTTGCCGCGAGCGCTGCGCGCTGTTCTGCCGAAGTCGGCGCCGGTGGTTCGTTAGAACCCCGTCTAAGAAACCCTTGCTTGCGCTGCGGGCCGGTGTTGATGGCGCGTAAGCTGACGCAGATGGCCGTTAATTTGCGTCTTCTCTTGCGGTTCGTGCCCTAGGTGCGGCAGAGCTAAGCCGCCTTGGATTTCGCAGTTTCGTGTAGCGCAGGAGGCAATCCCATGTCCGTCATGGCTGAGGAAATTGATCGTGCGACGCCAGCCAGTCGTCCTGCGGGAGGTCCCGCCGGCTATCACCATTGGCATGACTTGTTGTTCGTGCACTGGCGCGTCGCACCGGAATTGGTAGCCCCGTTGCTGCCGCGCGGGCTGACGCTCGATACCTTCGACGGCAGCGCCTGGGTGGGGCTGGTGCCGTTTTCGATTTCGGGATTGCGGCCCTGGTGGTTCCCGCCGGTGCCGGGCGTGAGCGCGTTCCACGAAATCAATGTTCGCACGTACGTACACCACAAGGGGCGCGACCCGGGCGTCTGGTTCTTCAGCCTCGACGCGACCGGTGCGCTGGCCGTGTCGGTGGCGCGCTGGTGGTGGAACCTGAATTACAGACACACGGCGATGTCGGTGCGCGTCACGGAAGAGATTGCCCATTACGAAGCGTCGCGACGTGGCAACGGCCGGCGGGGTGATGCGCATGTCGTGGCGCAGATCGGACCGCTGCTGGGAGCGGACGAGCCTGCCCGACCATTGCCGGCTGGCCGTACGTTGCCGGGGACGCTCGAACATTTTCTGCTCGACCGGTACATTCTGTTCGCACAAGCGGGGAGCGGCCCCTTGTATCGCGGCGTCGTTCATCATTCGCCGTACGTGATTCACGAAGCCCGCTTGCTGGCGTGCGAACAGACACTGCTGGCGGCCAACGGCATCGTGACCGGCGGCCAACCCTGCCACGCGGCGTACTGCCCGGGCGTCGAGGTCGAGGTATTCCCGCTACGACGGGTGTGAAACCTCGGGCATCGGCGACTGATAGAATGCATCACGGTCCGCAGTTGCCGCGGTTGCTGATCCCGATTCTTTCGTCGCTCGTTTTGCATGCCTGCTCGCGCTGCTTACATTCACGTCCCCTTTTGCCGGCATCATTGCGGGTACTGCAACTTCACGGTCGTCGCAGGGCGCGATGATCTAACGCAGCATTTCCTGACGGCGATCGAGCGCGAGCTGGCGGGGCTCGAGACGGCGCGGGCGGTGGACACCGTGTTCATCGGTGGTGGCACGCCGACGCATTTACCGCCGGCGCAGCTCGCCGAACTGCTCCGTATCATCCGGCGCTGGTTCGCGTTATCCGCGGGCCATGAATTTAGCGTCGAAGCGAATCCGGCCGACATCTCGCCCGAGGTGGCGCGGATTTTGGCCGAGCATGGGGTGACGCGGGTCAGCCTGGGAGCACAATCGTTCGACGCCGACAAACTGCACACGCTGGAACGCGATCATGGTCCGGATGATATTACCCGCGCCGTCCAGGCGATTCGCCAGGCCGGTTTGCAGGCGTCGCTCGACCTGATCTTTGCCGCGCCGGGTGAAACGGCCGATGGTTGGCGCGATGACCTCGCACAGGCAATAGCGCTCGCGCCCGATCATGTTTCAACATACGGGCTGACTTTCGAGCGCGGCACGACGTTTTGGGGGCGATTGACGCGCGGCGAGCTGCGGCAGGCGAACGAAGAACTCGAGCGCGAGATGTACCTGACGGCGATCGATACGCTCGGTGCCGCCGGGTTCGAGCATTATGAAGTGTCGAACTTCGCGCGGCCGGGCAAACGCTGCCGGCACAACGAAGTTTATTGGGCGGGCGCAGAATACTTCGCGGCCGGGCCCGGCGCCGCGCGCTATCTCGATGGCCGCCGCGAGATGAATCATCGCAGCACCACGACCTGGATGAAACGGGTGCTGGCCGGCGAATCGCCCGTGGCCGAAACGGAAACGCTGTCGCCCGAGGATCGGGCTCGCGAGGGATTGGTCCTGGCGTTGCGGCGGCGCGAGGGAATTGCGCGAGAGGTTTTTTCAGAGCGATTCGGATTCTCGATCGACTCGCTCGCAGGACCGGCGCTACGCGACTTTGTCGCCCGCGGACTATTCGAGGATGATGGCCACGCGCTGCGGTTATCGCGCGAGGGGCTGCTGGTGAGCGATGCCATTTGGTCAAAGCTGTTGCGGCGGTAAGCGGTGATCGCGACTCTACTCCTCTCCCTCCGGGAGAGGTCGGGTGAGGGGGAACTAGCAGTGGACCGTCGTTGCGAAACGCGGCCCCCTCACCCTACCCTCTCCCCCGCGGGGGAGAGGGGTTAAAAGGAAGCGTCGAACTGTCCCTGCAGACCGTCGCGCCGGTGGCTGTACTTCGTCTTGCTCGATCTGATATCGTGACGCTGTGACCCGCGCACGTCGCGGTCGCTGCCGCTACCTCTACTAAGACATCCCACCGAAGCGTTTCGTGGAGCCCCCGACTTTGAGCGACGAGCAACCCGACGGTACGACCTCGCCCAGCTTCGAGCACGCTTTGACCGAGCTCGAAACGATCATGCACGACCTGGAAGAGGGGCGGTTGGGCCTGGCCGAAGGCCTCGCCCGGTACGAGCGCGGCGTCGGCCTGTTGAAGCAGTGTTACGAGCTGTTGAGCCATGCTGAGCGGCGGATCGAGCTGTTGTGCGGCGTCGATGCTGACGGTAACCCCGTCACGCAACCCTTCGAACCGGGCCCGGAGCAGAGCCTGGAGGAAAAGGCTCAATCGCGAGGAAAGCGGCGTTCGGCGGCTCGGCCGGCCAAGGCTGCCCCCCCGCCTTCCGAGGAAATAAATGACGTCATAGACGAACCTCGTGGCCTCTTTTAGAATGACGATCGTTGATTCGTCCGCCCCCTAGCGCCCCCTAAGTCGTTGCGACGATGATGGAAACGTCGACCGCATCGTTTTCCGAATTCTCTGCCAGTGCGCTGGCCTCGATCGGCGATGCGCTTGATTCGTATACGAAGTTACCCCCCGATTGCCCTCCGCGGCTGTGCGAGGCGATTCGCTACAGCTTGCTGGCCCCTGGCAAACGGCTGCGCCCGCTGCTGGTGTTAATCACGGCCGAGGCTTGCGGTGGAAATATCGAGGCCGCGATGCCGGCCGCCTGCGCCGTCGAAATGGTACACGCCTATTCGTTGATCCATGACGATCTGCCGTGCATGGATGATGACGACCTGCGACGCGGCCGGCCGACGTGCCACAAGGTATTCGGCGAGGCATTGGCCGTGCTGGCCGGCGATGCGCTGTTGACCATGGCGTTCGAAGTTCTCTCACGTGATGTTCGTCCTGCCCGTGTCGCGGCCGACTGCTGCCTGGAGCTAGCCCGCGCTGCCGGTCCGGCGGCGCTCGTGGGTGGTCAGGCCGACGATTTGGACGGCACCGCCGCGGCGGCTGACATCGGACGTTTGGAAGCAATTCATCGCCGGAAGACCGGCGCCATGTTTCAGGTTTCGATTCGCCTGGGAGCCATGATCGCCCGCGCCTCGCGGCGACAGCGGTCGGCCTTGGAAAAATATGGCCAGCGGCTGGGCCTGGCGTTTCAGATTGTGGACGATCTGTTGGACGTGGGTGGAGATGAAAAGGCGTTGGGAAAGCGGGCCGGCAAGGACGCGGATCGGGGAAAGCTGACTTTCCCCGGTTTGTTGGGTGTCGACGAAAGTCGCCGTCGGGCTGGGCAATTGATTGCCGAGGCTCGGGCGGCCATCGCGTCTTTGGGTCCTCAAGCCGAGGGATTGGAAGCCCTGGCCCGAGCAGTGCTGGAAAGGAACCACTAAATGGACGAGCTACTCTCCCGCATCGAAAGTCCCAAAGACCTGCAGCGCCTGTCGCTCGTGCAGCTCGAGCAGTTGGCTGCCGAGATGCGCGAAGCACTGTGCAACCTGGTCTCGAACCGAACGGCTCATTTCGCCTCGAACCTTGGCGTGGTCGAGCTCTGCCTGGCGCTGCACACGTCGTTCGACTTCAGCCGCGACCGACTGATCTGGGACACCGGCCACCAGATTTATCCGCATAAACTCATCACGGGGCGCTATCGCGAGTTCTCGTCGATTCGCACCAAGGGGGGCCTGATGGGCTACCCCAATCCGCACGAGAGCGACTACGACCTGTTCATGACCGGGCACGCCGGGTCGAGCGTCTCGACCGCGCTCGGTTTGAAGAGCGGTGACGATCTGCAACCGGGCCAGGAAGATCGCCATTCGGTGGCCGTCATCGGTGACGGCGCGTTCCCCTCGGGCATCGTCTTCGAAGCGCTCAACAACCTGGGCGGCCTGAAGAAGCGGATGCTCGTGATCCTGAACGATAACAAGATGTCTATCTGCCCGCGCGTTGGCGGCATGGCCGACTATTTCGATCGCTTGCGGTTGAACCCGCTGTACACCGGGCTGAAGCACGAGGTCTCGAAGGCGTTGTCGATGGTTCCCTTGGGGGACCAGATGGAGCGATTGCTCGATCAGGCCCGCTATTCGATCAAGGCCGGCCTGCACGGCGGCATGTTGTTCGAAGAGTTGGGCATCCGCTACATGGGCCCGATCGACGGCCACAACATCGGCCAAATGTGCAAATACCTGAAGCTGGTGAAGGACGTCGAAGGTCCGGTGCTGCTGCACGTGGTTACCGAAAAAGGGCACGGCTTCCAGCCGGCTGCCGAGGATCCGGTCTTCTTCCATACCCCGGCCCCGTTCCGCCGCGAAAGCGACGGCGGCGTCGCCGTCAAGAAGAGTTCATCCCGCGCCTACACTAATGTCGCCAGTGCCGCGATCGCCGAAGCGATGAAGGCCAACCCCAAGGTCACCGTGATGACCGCGGCCATGTGCCAGGGGAACAACCTGGAGCGCGTGCGCGACGCCTTCCCGGACCGCTTCTTCGACACGGGCATTTGCGAATCGCACGCCGTGGCCTTTGCCGCCGGCCAGGCCAAGACCGGATTGCGTCCAATTGTCGATATTTACAGCACCTTCTTGCAGCGCAGCTACGACCAGATCTTCCAAGAGGTCTCGCTGCAGAATCTGCCCGTGACGTTCATGCTCGATCGCGCCGGGCTGACCGGCCCGGACGGCCCGACGCATCACGGGTCGTACGACATCGGCTACATGCGGCTGTTCCCGAACATGACCGTCATGGCGCCGGGTGACGAATCGGACCTGGTCGCGATGCTCGACTTTGCCTTGCAGCATCACAACCCCACGTCGCTGCGCTATCCAAAAGCCTCGGCCGAGAAGATTGAACGCACTCCGATGCCCATCGAGCCCGGTCGCGCCGAGGTCCTCGAATGGGGGCACGACTGCATGATCATCGCCTGCGGAACGCTGCTAGGCGATTGCACCCGCGCGGCGGCCCAGCTGCGCAGCGAAGGGCTGGACGTTGGTGTGATCAACGCCCGGTTTATCAAACCGCTCGATACGGAAACGATTCTGCGAGCGCTGGAAACGGCCAGCCTGGTGCTGACCGTCGAAGAGGGGGCGCTCCCTGGCGGGTTTGGTAGCGCGGTGGTCGAAGCGGCAGCCGACGCCGGTCTCTCGGCCGCGCATGTGCGCCGCCTGGGCTTGCCGGATCGCTATGTCGAGCACGGCGAGCGCCCCGAGCTGCTGGCCGAACTGGGCCTGGACGCAGCCGGCATTGTCGCCACGGTGCGCGAATGGGCCACCGAAGCCCAACTATTGCGATCGGACGAGCGACGCGTGGGCTAAGCGTTGTGCTGGTAGTTGCCCGGTGATAGGCGACCACTCTCCCCATCAGCGGCTGACTTGAACTTGGGGGGCGGGCGTCCCGCCCGCCTTCTCATCGGCTGCTGATCTAATTAGCGCCGGTCCCGTCTTCCGCCGACTCTCTAAAATTGTGGTGCAGACGTCCCATCTGCATCCTGCAGATTTCCCCAAGACTCATCGCTGTTCGAGTGATGTGCGACAATGTGACGATTTGTGCTAAGGCGGGCGAGACGCCCGCCCCCCCGCCAACCTGCTGATCGATCATTGGCGAAATTCGGCCACGATCTCTGGCACATGCTTGCGGATGATTCGGTCCGCTTCGTTGCGACATTCCGGTGAATGTCGGTCGAGTTCCAGGCATACGAGCACCCGCTCCTTGCGCAACCAAAGATTGCTGCGGCAAGAATCCCAGCGAGAGCGTCGCATCGACTCCCAGGGAAGGAACTGCCGTCCCTGCCAGAGGATGCCATTTTCATAAAACGCGATCGATTCCAGCATCGCCGCCCGCCGGACATAAAACAGAGCCTCGATAAGTTGCGAGCCACCCAATAGCGCCGCACCAAACCACGCGATGTTCTGCCAACGCGGAGCTCCGGGTTCTAGCCCGAATTGTGCAAGCCCGATGGCAAGCGCGCAGGAAACAATGCCGAACACCAGCATCATCCGGAGCGATCGCGATCTTGGTACCGGCGCACAGAGCAACAGGGAACCGTAGCGGCGCTTGGCGATCTGCCAACGGACGAAAGTGGCAAGACCGCCCCACAAAACTCCGACGGCAATTCCCAACAGTGCGGCGATGACTTTCGCGAACTGGTCGGGAGTCAGCCCAGAGCCAAGCAATCGGAACGCAGCGAAACATTCAGCCGCGATTGCCGAGGCAACCAGCAGGGCGCGCAACGAGAATTGGAAAGGCGGGCGTAGGGAACCGATAGCTGTGGTGTTCATCGGGTGCGCACCGCGTGGCGAAAACACGTTCGACGGCGAACACTTTCAAACATAGCTCAGACGTCAACATGCTTTGCGATTGGCCAGATGGTGGCATGTTAATGTCCCGTCAGCCTTCCGGTTCTCCCTAGTTGTGGTGCAGACGGCTGTCCCTGCCGGTTTGCAAAGAGGCATCGCGATAAGCGTTATTCGTGCAGCAGCGTACTAAGAGATGCCAAAGGCGGGCGAGACGCCCGCCCCCCGTCGACGAACTCGCCGATCAACTCAGGCATATCGACGAATCCGAATGGCATACGCAGCTCGCCGTAGCCTGGACGACTGGTCTCGCCGAATCTTCTCGGTTAACGGTGCAGGCATCGTTGCGGCGTGGTTGTTACATCAATTGTCTTATTGGATGCCTGCATTAGATTCGATAGCGATGACGAACACGCCGGTAGGAACGCCAATCTCGGGATGGCAGGCTGTTAGCGCAATTCAATTCTTGATTCACCCGATAGTTTTTCTCGTCGAGCCAGCGATCCTCGTCCTAGTTCCCATAATTCTGCTAGCGAATATCGTGGCTTGTGCCGCGCCATTCATATTCGTTTCAGCGGGGGAAGACTCCTGGTTCGCGTCTCCAATTCTTGTGGCGTGATCGGTCTCGGGTCTGCTGCTCCCGAAATCACTGACGGGAAATGTGTTTGTAGGATACTACGTCTGGATAGGATCCCTGGCGTTCCTAGGATTCTGGTTCGCGGTTGTCGGCCTAACGGATGACACCTGACGCGATCGGTGGCTGTGTTTGCGTTTAGCATTAGCGCAGAGACTTTGATGACGTCCTGCGCAATTTTGGGGGGGCGGGTGTCTCGCCCGCCTTAGCGCACGCTGTTGGGCCGTCGTATATTCCCCACGCAGAAATCAAGCTCGGCAAGCCGTTAGGATGCAGACGGGACGTCTGCACCACAATTTTGCGGAACCGAGAAGGCGGGCGAGACGCCCACCCCCCAAGCTAATTCCAGCCAGCTAAGTCTACGCAGCTAGTCTGCCGGCACGCATCGTCCGTGGGCCCAGTGGCGTAGGGCGGCGATTCGTTCGCGCATCAGCACGCCCAACGGGCGTGTGGCTTTGGCTTGGGCGATCAGGTGTTCGTCGACCAACTCGCTGCCGCTGCCAAACGCTTCGTACATCGCCGCGATGATCAATTGCTCGATTTCGGCCCCGCTGAATCCATCGGTTACGGCAACCAGATCGTCGAGCTTGAACAGGGCCGGGTCGCGCTTACGCCGCGCCAGATGGATTTCGATAATCCGCCGCCGCGACTCGCCGTCCGGCAAATCGACGAAGAACACCTCGTCGAACCTCCCTTTGCGCATCAGTTCGGGCGGCAACGCATCGAGATTGTTGGCCGTGGCCACCATGAAAATTGGCGAGGTGTGCTCCTGCATCCAGGTGAGCAACGTGCCGAACATCCGCTGCGACAACCCGCCATCGGCCGATTCGCTGCCGGCCGAGGCGAAGGCCTTTTCGATCTCGTCGATCCACAACACGACGGGCGCCATCCGTTCCGCCTGCGCCAGAGATGCCCGCAGTCGGTCTTCAGTCTCGCCGACGAACTTTTGATACAGGACGCCCGGGTCCATCCGCAGCAGCGGCATGTTCCAATCCGAGGCCACGATTTTCGCGCACAGGCTCTTGCCGCAGCCTTGCACGCCCAAGAGCAAAATGCCGCGCGGCGGCTCCAGGCCGAAATCACGCGCTCGCGAGGTCATGCCGTTGCGACGATGCGCGAGCCAATGCTTGAGATTCGCCAGCCCGCCGATTTCGTCGACCGCGACGTTGACGGGAATCGACTCCAGGCAGCCCGAGGTTTGCAGCAGGCTGCGTTTGTCCTCGATGATCCGCGGCAAATCCTCGGCCGTCAGCGCGTTATCGACATGAATCGCCGCCGCCACGACGCGTGCCGCATCAGCGCGAGTGAGCCCGCGCAAGGTTTGCACCAACTGATCCATTTCCCGTTTGGTCAGCCGGCTGGTCACCTCGTGAAAGCTCTGGTTTTTCACCGCCCGAAACGTGGCACGTACCACCTCGCGCAATTCGTCAGACTCGGGCAGCTTTAGCGACAGTGGCATCGTCAGCCGGCGCATCGACTCGGGCAGAGGATCGGCATCCACGAGCAACACCGTCGGCCGTTCGAGCGCCGCGATGTCGCGCAATTGCCGCAATAGAAACGGATCGCGGTGATGCGCACCCAGGTCCTTGAAGAGATACACCGCGTTCGGGTAGCGGTTTTTCAGCACATGCTCAAGCGCCGCGGTGGGCTTTCCTGCACCAACGCCCACTTCTTGCCGCGAGGGCCGGGTTTGGATCAGGCCGGTCGTGACGCTCCATTCGAAGACGACCAATTGCAAATCGGCCGCCGCACGATGCGCGATCTCGACGGCGCGCTCTTCATCGCGCGTTTCCACCGCTAACAACGCTCGCCCAGAGCGGATCGACAGCTTCAGTTCGTCGAACACGTTGATAACCTCGGCCGACGTCAGGCCTGGGGCGCCTCGTGGCGTTAGAAGCCTTGCCCCTTCGTGTTCGTCTTGATCCGGCCCAGGAACATGTCGGCACAGACGTACAGCACCGTGCCGTCCTCGCCCCAGCCGCAATTGGCCGTGGCTTCGCCCGTGTCGATCGTTCCCAGATGCGCTCCGTCAGGCGCGAAAACATGGACGCCCCCCGGCCCGGTCGCGAAGACGTTCCCCTTTTGATCCACCTTCAAACCGTCGGGCAGTCCCTTGCGCTTCGCTTCGAACCAAGCCGTCGAATCGGCGAACACCCGGCTCGACCCCAACGTTCCGTCCGCCTTCACATCGAACGCTTTCCAGATCGGCGACTTCGGATCGGATTGCGCGACGTACAGCGTTTTCTCGTCGGGCGAAAAGCCGATGCCGTTGGGGAATGTCATTTCTTTCGTCAGTAGCGTCAGCGTGCCATCCTTCGCCAGCCGATAGACGCCATTGAATTTCAGCTCTTTGGCCGGATCGTCGTTTAAACCTTCCAGCCCATACGGCGGATCGGTGAAGTACAGATCCCCGTTCGATTTGAATACGGCATCATTAGGGCTGTTGAAACGCTTCCCCTCGTATTTGTCGGCCAGCGTTTCGAACGACTTATTGTCCGGTTTCAGCCGCGCGATTCGCCGGTCGCCGTGCTGACACAGGACGAGCCGTCCCTGGGAATCGAAGTGCAGGCCGTTGCTGCCCGGCTCCCCACCGCGTGGCTTGGTGCCGGTGTAACCGCTGGGCTTCAGAAAGAGCGAGATGCCCTCCCCGTCCTTCCACTTCATCACGCTATTGGGCGGAATGTCAGAGAAATACAGGCATTGGTTTTTCTTATCCCACACGGGCCCCTCGGCCCAATCAAAGCCCTCGGCCAGTTTTTCGAGCACGGCATCCTGCGGAATCAACTGATCGAAGCGAGGGTCTTTGCGTTCGATCTTGCCGAACGTCGGATAAGCCTTTTTCTCGGCCGCCGAAGCACCCGAGTTCGCCACGAAGGTCATCGCCGTCACCGCCGCCAAGGGCCACCACCGCCGGAAAATCATGGGGGTTATCTCCGCCGAGAATCATTGTCGTTCGTGTTCGCCTGCTCCGCGCAGGTGGCCCGAGGGCGCGAATCATCTTGCACCGGCCTGCAGCGCCGGTCAAGCAAGCGAATCGAACCTGATGTGCTTCTCGACGGGGCCGCGCAATTCGGCCGAAATCGGGGATGACGCCTTGGCCGCCGGTCCTGCGCACGGTTAGACTACCGCAACTGCGGTGGGAGCGATGGGGTCAGCCACGAGGACGCCGGATGTTTTTGAAGCAATTGCTGAGGCGCAAGAAGATCGAAGTCCTGCTGGCCGAGATGGCCGGCGAAAATCAACTGCATCGCGTTCTGGGTCCCGTTTCGCTCACGGCGCTGGGTGTGGGCGCGATTATCGGCGCTGGCATCTTTGTCACCACGGGGCGCGCCGCCGCGATCGATGCCGGGCCGGCCATCATCATCTCGTACACCGTGGCCGCCATAGGCTGTGCCTTTGCCGCCTTGTGCTATGCCGAATTCGCCGCCATGGCCCCCGTGGCCGGCAGCGCCTACACGTATGCCTACGCCACGCTCGGCGAACTCTTTGCCTGGATCATCGGCTGGGACTTGATGCTCGAGTACGCCATGAGCTGCGCGACCGTGGCCTCGGCCTGGAGCGGATATCTCAACGAATTACTCGAGGCGCTGCACCTGCCCCGCGTCGCGGCGCGCTGGTCGAGCGATCCATTTTCGTACGCGGACGGTGCTCCTCTAACATTCGCCATCAATCTGCCGGCGATCCTGATCATGCTGCTGATTACGGCCGTGCTGATCAAGGGAATTCGCGAAAGTGCGTCGACCAACGCGGTGCTGGTCCTGGTGAAACTGGCCGTGGTGGTCTTCGTGATCGTCTTGGGATGGTCGTACGTCAATCAGGCCAATTGGACCGACATTCCGTCGAACGAGCGTATCCTGCCCGAGCAATCGGCGATCCCGAAGCTGGCCAAGGATCACCTGATCCACACCGAAAAGCTGAGCACGGCCGAGGCCATCGAGCGGGCCCCGGCGTTGCAGCAGCACGCGTTGGCCGCCTACAAGCTCGAGCGAGCCAAGGCCGAGACGGAACGCATGCTCGAAGAAAAAGACATCACCCCGCTCGAGGCTGAGGAAGCGCTGGCGGCCGCCAAACGCATCCACGAGCCAAGTCTGGCCACCACGCCCGAGGAAAAAGCCGAGGCCGAAAAGCTGCTGGCCGAAGTGCGCGAGAAAGCGCCGCACATGGCCGCGGAAAAGTGGGGCATGATCGGCCTGTTGGGTTTGAACCATTATCTGGTGCCGATCGACGATGCTACCCGCTCGCCATTCATCCCGTACGGCATTTCCGGCATCATGCTCGGCGCGTCGATCGTATTTTTCGCCTACATCGGCTTCGACTCGATTTCGACTCACGCCGAAGAAGCCATCCGCCCGCAACGCGACGTGCCGATGGCCATCCTGATTTCGCTCGGGCTGTGTACGGTGTTATATATCGCGGTCTCGGCCGTGATCACGGGCTTGGTCCCTTATCCGACGATCGATGACAAGGCCCCCATCGCAAAGGCCTTCAGCGATCTGGCACACCGTGAACAAAGCTCTTCGTTGCGCATGGCCACGGCGGTGATCGCCGCAGGCGGCCTGGCAGGCATGACCAGCGTGCTGCTGGTGACGTTCCTCAGCCAGGTCCGCGTCTTCATGGCGATGTCGCGTGATGGACTGTTGCCGCCGATTTTCGGACACGTACACCCGCGATTCCGCACGCCTCACCTGGCGAC
The DNA here is from genome assembly GCA_036499395.1 of Pirellulales bacterium. Taxonomy (NCBI): domain Bacteria; kingdom Pseudomonadati; phylum Planctomycetota; class Planctomycetia; order Pirellulales; species Pirellulales bacterium. The sequence goes on along the minus strand of DASYDW010000019.1, from coordinate 201,428 downwards.
GATGCTAACCGGGGCCGTGATTTGCGTCGTGACGGCGTTCACGCCGATTCGCAAGCTCGAAGAAATGGTCAATATCGGCACGCTGATGGCCTTCGTCGTCGTGTGCGCGGCGGTTCTCATCCTGCGCGTGCGGCAGCCGGGGGTGCATCGCCCCTTTGTTTGCCCCGTGATCTATTTGGTCGCACCACTGGGCATTTTCGTGAACTTGGCCCTGATGCTTTTCCTTCCCTGGGATACCTGGCTGCGGTTGGCCGTCTGGCTGGGCGTGGGGCTGGTGATCTACCTGGGTTACAGCCGTTTCCACAGCCGGCTGGCCAAAGAGACGCTGCACGAGATCAAGCATCACGGCATGACCGGCAGCGACACACCGCTGCGCGGTTGAGCGGCAAAGTTGAAAATCTGCGCCAGTCTTCTGTAGCTGGCCTCTGCGAGGCTGGGATTTTCACGGTAGCGCTCCAGGGTCGCAGACTCCGGCTACAGGCGTCATCCTCAAGAAGGCACCGGCTGCCGCAGCCTCGTTGCAGCCCCGCCCGCGCAGAGCTTATGCTTAAAGGGCGTGCGTCGAACCGCTCATCATCGCCTCGCGAGCGACGTTTTGGCCATCTGGGACGAAATAGCCGTCGAATCCGAAGCGCCCACGGGCATCCGCGGCGAGGATTTGCTCGCGCGCATGGCCGCCGGCGATCGTCCGGCGTTTGCGCTGTTCTACGACCTTTACGCGCCGCGCGTTTTGGGCAACCTGTTGCGCGGTCTACGACATCGCGCTGATGCCGAGGACGTTTTGCAGGAAACATTCCATCACGTGTGGCGCGCGGCGGGCCAATACTCGCCCGATCGTTCGTCCCCCGAAGTCTGGCTGATGCTAATTGCCCGTTCGCGGTTGATCGATTTCGTCCGCCGCCGCCGGCCGCATGCCACGGGATCATTGTCCGCTGCAAGCGCCGCACCGGTCGATCTGATGGCCGGCCTGGCTCATGACGAGGCGGCCGCGCGCATGAAGCAGGCATTAGCAAAGCTCCCTGCCGAGCAACAGTCCGCGATCTCGCTTTCGTACTTCGGCGGGCTGACCCATCGCGAAGTCGCACGGCAGCAAAACATCCCACTTGGAACGGCCAAGACACGCATCCTGCTCGGCATTCGTTCGCTGCGCAAGCTGCTGGACGCAGACGGCAAGAGGAACGGCGCGTGACAAGCCAAGGCCATTCGATCGATGATTCTGCAGAGTTGGCGACCCTTTATCTGGCGGGCGCCATGACCGACGAGGAGCGCGCCGCGTTCGAGGCGCACCTGGCGGAGGGCTGCCCGCAGTGCGATCAAGAGATGCTCGCGCTCGATCCGCTGTTCGCGGCGCTCGGCGCGGCGGACGAACCGGTCGTCCCCAGCGCCGCGGCCCGGATCGCGGCACTAGCCCGCGCGAACGAGAGCCTCGGCGAATTGTCGCCTCAACAGGTCGCAGGCGTGGCGGCGCTGGTGGCGGAAGTCGAAAAGAGCCTGCCCGAGGTGCTCGACGCGGCGCGGAACTGGCGTCCCGTCGCAGAGCTTGAAGGGATCGTCCTGCAGCGGCTGGGCTACGATCGCGATGATCGCCGCATCACGGCTCTCGTGCACATGACCCCCGGCAGCGTTTTGCCGGCGCACACGCACGCCGAAGGAGAGCAATGCGTCGTTTTGCACGGTGAACTGTCGATCGGCGAAGAACGCCTGTCGGCCGGGGAATACCGCTACTGGAAGCCGGGCGAGTCGCAACCCCAGCAAGTCGCCGAGCATGGCTGCCTGCTATTGATCAGCAGCCCGCTCGATTGAACGCGGATTTGTTAACTCCGCGCGAGCTATTCCGGCAATGGCTTGCCGCGTGTCTCGGGGGCCAACCAAATCAGTGCGATACCGACGATGTAGATCATGCTCATCGTCGTGCCGGCCAATGGATAGCCGCCGGGCAAGGTGACGCCGCCGATCGTCACGTCGTCGCTGAAGGCTCGCACCAGGTTCCCGGTTTGCAGCGCGCCGACCGCCGCCAGAATACGTCCGAAATTGAAGCCAAAGCCTTGCCCTGTAGCGCGGACCGCCGTGCGAAACAACTCGGGCAGGTAGAGCGGCAACCAGCCATAGAACGACGCGGTGCAACCGCCCAGCAAAAACGTAGCCACCAGGAAGCCGGCGTTATACTCGGCGTGAAACTGGTACATCCACACGGCCGAAGCCAGGGACGAAACGCACATTAAAACGTAAGTCCAACGTCGCCCGAAAAAATCACCGGCAAGCGCGGCCAGAATCGTTCCCACGATCGCTCCGGCTGCCGAGGCCATGAGCGCGTACTCTTTCACGTGTAGCCCACCGGCCGTGATCTTGTCGGCCCAGGTGGGAACCCATTGCGCCGCTCCCCAGGTCCCTAAGAGCGCGATCCCGCTAAGCCCCGCCGCCAGCAGCATCCGGCCGATCGTTGGCCGCAGGACATGCGCATCGCTGCTCGCGGCACCCAGCCGGCCCACATAGCGCACCACCGGATAGGTGTACCCGATCGTCGCGACAAGCAGGCCCAGGACCGTTCCGGCGGCGCGGATCGCCACTGAAAACGGCTCGGTCCGCGGCGCCCACAGAAAGATGATCAGTGCCGGGCCTAGCGCGCCCAGAACAACCGCGAAGAGGTCGCGCGCTGCCCAATGGCTGGTGGCGCCACGGTCGCGCTCCTGTTCCCATCGCGCCGATTCCGGAACGAACAAGCGCACGAGAAACGTTAGCAAGGCGGGCGCCGTGCCGCACATCATCAATAATCGCCAACCGCCGTTGGCCAGTAGCCAGTCAATCCAAGCCTGCTCGACCCCCGCATCGGCCGCCCAGGTGCCCAGCCGGACGAGCAGTGTGTTCAGCACCAGCCCCACGCCGCCGACGAGCAGATAACCGGCATTGCCCGCGGCCCCGATCAAGCCGGCCATAAACGCGCGCGATCGATTGGGCCAGATCTCCATCACCAGGGCCACGCCCAACGACCACTCTCCCCCCATCCCGAGCGCGGCGACGAAACGCAGCGTGCCCAATTGCCAGGCGCTGGTGGCCGTGCCGCATAACCCGGTGAAAAGCGCATACGTGAGAATGCTGAGCGTCATCGCCCGCACTCGGCCGATGCGATCGCCCAGCCAGCCAAAGAGGACTCCGCCGGTCGCGGCGCCGACCAGAAAGCCGGCCGTGACGACGCCGAACCAGATAGCAATCGTGCCTTCGCTTGCCGCGACGACACCATCGGCGGCGGCGCTCGTGACGGCTTCTCGTTGCAGCAAGTCTTTGATGGCTTGCCGGCCGACCATCGAGAAGACGCCCATCTCGGCGCCGTCGAACAACCAGCCCAATAGCGCCGCGGCCAGCGCCATGTACTGCTCGCGCCCGATCGTTCCCGCCGCTGCGCCGGTCGCGTGCGCGGCGGCCGTTGTTGCGGTTCGGATTTTATCGACCGGGGCAGGCATGGAGACAGTGTAAGCCTTCAGGGTGCGTTCGCAACGAAAGAAATACGAGGTGTTACGCCTGCGCCGGCTGATCCGCCTGGCGATCGAACAGCCACGAAACCAGTTGCTCGTCCGGCGGCTGCGTCAGGTAACTCACCACCACTCCGGCGATCGTCGAGGCCAGCAAGCCCCAAACGATCGGCTCCAAGCCCAGTAGATAGAACGCGCGAAACGCGGTATCGGGTCCGAGGCCTTGATCGTAACCCTGATAGACACGCACCCAGCCGACGCCGAACAGCGAGAGCATGGTCGCCGAGCCGGCGAACATCGCCGTGATCGCACCGGGCACCGTGGCCCGGCGCCAGTAGGCGGCCATGATGGCTGGCACCAACAACGTGGCGGCGATCGTCGACGTGCTAAAGACCACGAGCGCTTGCAGGTATTTCACCGGATAGATATTCAATGCGAACGAAAGCAGGCCGAAGAAAATCATCACCCCTTGCGAAATACGGCGGATTTCCATCTGGCCGGCCTGTGGTCGCAGGAATTGCAAATAAACGTCGCGCACAACGCCCGAGGCGATCACGACCAGGTAGGTGCTGACCGTGGCCATGACAGCACCAAACGGCGCCGCCAAGATCAAGCCGCTGATAAACGAGCCGCCGGGAATATGGCCGGTCGAAGCCAGCGCCAAACGCGGGATGACCTCGTCCGGCTTGTCGAGCGCCGGAAAGATCGACCGCACATTGATGCAAATCACCATCAGCGGCAGATAGATGAACGTGTTGTAGATGCTCAATAACACGATCGAGCGGCGAATCGTCTGCGTATCGTGCGAGGCCATCAGCCGCACCAACCCCGCCGGCGATCCCACGCCGCCAAAGATCCACAGCACGAAGAACGAAAAGGCCAAGCTCACCGGCAGAAACTGCCGCCCCTCGGGCGAGTAGCCCGGCCCAAACGCGTATTCCGGTCCCGTCGCGGCCACGGCATCGAGCGTGGGCTGCGACATCGATCCCACGCCAGTCAGCGGCACGACCAGCAGGAACAAGATGATGACGCCGAAAAACATCAGGATGCTTTGAAACAAATCGGTCCAGACCGAGGCCAGGAATCCGCCGATTAGCGTGTAGCCGACCACGGTCAGCGAGAACACGGTCAGGCCGATAATGTGGTCCCAATCGAATTTCGGCTTCGGCGGCGCGGCGCTCTCGCCGGCAGCGTTTTCGGCACTCGTCACTACCGTCGGGGCAGGTGGCGAGTCATCCTCGCTCAGCACCAGTGATTTGGCGCCGGGCAGAGTCAGCTTCATGACAATGGCGCCGGCCTTGAACTGCGCGACCATCATCGACGACATGAACAGGATGATGAACAGCGACGAGATCAATCCCACGGCCGAACTGCCGAAGCGAATGCGCAACAGGTCGGGTATCGTAATCGCGCCGGTGCGCCGGGAGAGTTGGGCAAATCGTTTTCCCAGCACGCCAAAGCCGGTGATCGGAACGACCATGTAGCTGCCGATCCATACGGCCACGACCCAGCCGTGCGAATAGACGAACGACGGATAGCCCATGAAGGTTCCGCCGCTTTGCACTGTGGCAGTCAAGGCGAGCGCCCAGGCACCCAAGCCGCGGTTGCCGAGGAAATATCCCTTGAGGAATTGTCCCTTCTTGATGGACCGCTGCGCAAGCGTTCCCAAATAGACCGAGATGCCGATCACGATCAGCAGGGCCAGAATCGCACCGGCGCCGGGCCCGCCGGCGATGTTTTGCGCGGCGTTATCCCCCATTTCCACGCTCCTGCGGCTGGAAGGGATCGGCGTCTTCGTCCTGGTCGTTGCTTCCTAGATCCTCGTCGCGCATGAAGAAAAACGCGAACCACATCGAGACCACGACGCAGGCCAGCCACGGCGCGACGATGCCCCAGAAAATCCAATCTGGAAACCACAGCACGAACGTCAGCGATTCCGGCGTGCGACCGTAACCAAACAGCGCACAGTAGCCGACCGACCAGGCCGTGGCCGCGGCCCAGATCAATGCCGCCACGATCGCTTCGCGCCGCGCGCTGACGAAGACAGGATCAAGAGCAGGACGGTTCATCAAAGGATCGGCCAGACCTGGGAGACGGCAATTCATCAAGGCGGGACGCTGGGGCAGGCATGCAGGACCCACATCCTAAGCGACGACCCACGGTGGAAGCAAATTCCCGGCGCACTCGGTAGTGGGTCAGTCTGAAATTCTGTGGTGTGATACCGTTTTGAGCATTCCTAAGGCGCGGCGCGTGAGTAGAAGCCGGTCCATTCGTGCGGCTCGGGATGATTCGCACGGTATTGGGACTGCGCCTTGGGCGTGAGCGTCGCGTACCAGTTCCGCCACTCGAACCAATAATCCTCCCCGAATCCCATTCGCCATCCGATTGATCCCAACGGGATTTGTGGATATTTCAGCCATGGCGGAGGCATTTCGCTCATCCTCCCATGATACCCGTCGGGAGACGCGATGCGGACTAGATCCCCTTCAGGATGGCGTAAGCTCGAAAACGGTTGCGGCGGGACGCGGGAAGACGCTGCCCGGCCGCGCTTCATCCGATTGACGCCTGCCGCGCGCACGGCCAAGATACGACTCGCCTCGAGTGCCAGGCTGGAGAATTCCACGTGCGCGACCCGCGGATCCCCGAAAACGCCGCGCAGCCGTCACGCGTCCGCTGGCAAATCTTCGGCCTGTCTTGCGCCGCGTCGTGGACCCTGTACCTGCACCGCTATACGTTCGGGCTGATCATGCCCACGTTGGCCCAGGAATGGGACGTCAGCCTGACGGACCTGGGCTTCATGCAGTCGGCGTTCTACAGCAGTTACGTGGCGCTGCAGGTTCCCTGCGGCCTGCTAGTGGATCGCGTGGGAACGCATCTCTTTTTGAGCGGCATCATTCTGGCCTGGTCCGGCGTCGTGGCCCTACACGCTTGGGCGCCCGACCGGCAAGCGATGTACTGGGTGCGCCTGTTGTTCGGTGTCACGCAGGCCGGCTGCTACCCGGCACTCGGGAAAGTGACGCAATCCTGGTTCCCGCTGTCGATCCGTACCTCGCTGCAAGGGTGGATCGCTTCGTTCTTTGGCCGCTTGGGCGGATTCACGGCGAACCTGCTATTCGCCTCGTTCATGTTGGGAATCCTAGGGCTCGATTGGCGCACCAGCATCGTGATCCTGTCCGGCTGGGGCCTGCTGCTGGGCGTGGCGGTGTTTGTCGTCTTTCGCGATTCGCCTGCAGAGCACCCGCGCGTCAATGCTGCCGAACTGGCCATCATCGAAGGAAACTCGCCCGCCGACCCTGCGGCGATAACGCGGTCGGTGGTCGATGAAAGGCTCGTGCTTCCCTGGTGGCGTTCGATCTCGTCGAGGTCGGCGCTGAACCTGCTGTTCTTTCTGCTGCAATTCTTCGGGGCCACGTTTGCTGACACGATCTACGTCGTGTGGATGCCGTCGGTCCTGAAAAGCGTGCATGGGCTCACGAACATCGACATGGGCCTGTACGCTTCGCTACCCCTTTTTGGCGGCGCGCTGGGCGGACTTATCGGCGGCTATGTCAACGATTTCATGATTCGCGTGGTTGGGCGCCGCTGGGCCCGTTCGTTCGTCGGGGGCGTGGGAAACCTGGTGGCCGGCGGTCTGGTGGTCTTGGCCCTGTCTTTCTTCGACTCGCCCGGTGCGTTTTGCGGCGTGTTGTTCGGCGCGAAAGTCTTTAGCGATTGGGCGCAGCCAACGACCTGGGGAACGGTGACCGATATTTCCGGTCCCTACGCCGCCACGATCTTCGGCCTGGGCAACGGCGTCGGCGGTCTGGGGACCGTGATCGCCGCGCCGGCACTGGGGCTGGTTGCCGAGATGTATTCGTGGCATGCCGTCTTCATGCTGATCGCGGCCACTTACGCCGCCAGCAGCATCTGTTGGCTGGCCGTGAATTGTACGATCCCGGTGTTTGGCAACGCCCACCGGACTTGAGGCCGCTGGGCAGTCCACGCCCGGGGCAACGATTTAGGCAAGCGCCTTTTGCACCGCGGCGCGCATCTTGTCGTATCCGGTCCGCGCGACCAAGAGCGCGTCCTGATTCCAATACTCGCGGTTGAATAGCTCGAGCGACAGTACGCCTCGGAAGCCAATGTCCCGCAAACTTCGCAGGATCTCCCCGAGCGGCGCTACGCCATCCCCTGGAAAGACGCGCTGCGCGTCGTTTATCTCGTGTCGCGGCGGAGTGGCAGGGTAATCGTTGAAATGAAAGACGTGCATCGACGAACCGGATAGCAGCCTCAGCCCTTCGATCTGCGAGCCCCCTTTATAGAGGTGATAAACGTCGGCCAAGATGCAGGCGTTCGGCTGCCCGCAATTGATCGCGACGTGAGCCGCCTCGCCCAGTGTGCCCAGAGTCTTCGAAAAGCCCCACACCTCGACCTGCGGAACGACTCCCATCTTGTTTCCTAAGGCCAGCAACTCGCCATAGCGCTGGGCAGCTTTATTTAAATCGAACCCTGCCACGTCGGTCGCTCCGCCCGGTGGCGCGGCCAACCGTGTTCCGCCGATCGCGGCCACGAGTTCCATGTTGCGCCGCGCTTCTTCGAGCGCCTTGGCCCGGCGCTGGTCGTCGTCGACGATCCAATCGAAAAAGCCGATCACGCTGTCGACACTCAGGCCCGCATCGCGAAAGCGCTTCGCCAAGTCGGGAAGCGCGCCGCCTTGCTTTACATAATCGTCGACCTCGCGAATCCACGGCTCGACCGATTTGAAGCCGGCCCGAGCGATGATATCGATCTCCTCGGGCAGGGGCAGATTCTGGCCCCGGATCGTGCTGGTGTTGAAGCCGTAGACGAACGGCTCGGTTTCCGTCGCACCCGCAGAGAGCGAAATCTGTTCGGCTGCCACGGCCTTGGATTGATCGCTTGCCACGGCGCTCGACAGGGCAGCTCCGAGGGCCAAACCGCTTTGTGCGAGCATGGTACGACGTCTCAAGGGGCGATCCATGAATTCCATATCCGGCGAAGTGCAGGGCCTGAATATTGCCGCGAGTGAAAAAGCTTGCCTCAAGGATAGTTGCCTCGCCGGCCGTGCAAACCCCTACTTGACCGCCTGCCCGATTACCGGCACATCCGCGGTCGGGCTGTGGGCGAGGATCTTATCGATGAACTGGTAAGCCTCGCGGCGCACTTCGGGCGGAAAGTCATGTTCGCAATCGGGATAGCGGACTTGCAATCGATCGCCGGCCGCGAGCAATTCGTACACTTTTTCCGCTTCCGCGATTGCTTTTCGCACGCCCGCGACCTCGAAATTGTTGTCGCGCAGCGGGGAATTCGAAAAAAAACCCCGCGGGGCGAGTGCCGCCACGACCTCGTAAAAATCGAAAGGCACCCGGTCCGGGTCGAGGCTGTAATCGTCGCGCAGCCGCGGCATGTACCGGTCGCTGGTCCAGCCGGTGAGGTTGCCCCGGTAATAATCGTGAAACGGCGTCCAACCACAGCTCGAGACGATCACCTTCAACCGTGGATCGAAGACCCCCACGAACATTGCATTGTGCCCACCGAGCGAATGCCCGATCACGCCCAAGCGATCAGGATCGACGTCCTCCCGCGCGGCCAGAAAATCGACCGCCCGCATGTGGTTGAAGATCCCTTTCATGGTGCCTGAGACGTATTTGTCGCTCTTGAAGTCGTAATCCTGCGAATCGCCGAACGAGGGATAGTCCGGCGCGATCACGACGTAACCGCGCGCGGCCAGTTCGGTCGCATAGGCCTGATTCTTCGATTTGCCGTAACCGGCTACCTCTCCCTTGCCGATCGTCGACGTCTGGTGCAGTGCCAGGATGCCCGGCCGGCGCGTCGCTTTTGAAACCGGTGGGAGATAAAGGTACGCCGTGATGCGATCACCGTCGCCGCTGGCGAACGTGATTGTTTGCCGGCGCACGCCCCGCTCCTCGGCGACCTCGTCGCGCACCGTAATATCCAGGGGCGGCAGCGCCTCGCGGTTGGGCAATGGCCCCATCGCCTCTTGCATGCCGTCCAGGATATGACGCCGTCGGATGCCCCAATCTTGCGCGTTCTTCACGGGCTGTTCCTCGCCCTGAGCATCGCGAAAGACGAGCAATCGTGCGTGGTCCGTGTAAGCCGGTTCCTCGGCGAAGGCCATCCCGAGGGAGAAGGAGATGACCGTCATGGAAAGGACAACAAAGATCAGCCGCATCATGGGCGTCCGTTCAAAGGGAAAGAGGCATTCGACGATCAGGTTCCGCCAATAATCTCGACGGGCAAGTCGTCCCGCCAGAGAGTAGCGGCGAGTTTAACACACGGGGATGTGCGCAGCCGCGCGGGCAAGGTCACAAGCGAATGCATGGCCGGCCCAGATTCGACTGGGTTCTACCGAGCGCGCCGCCGAATGGCGTAACGCGACAACCAGGCCAGCGCCCCGGCAGCCACCAGGGACCAGGTTCCTGGCTCGGGCACAATGGCCCGAATCTGGCTTTGGTAGGCCGACAGATTGGCGATAATCGTCGAGGCGCCGAATACCACGTCGGTCGAGGGCTGCATGGCCGCGACCTTGGTCACGGCGTCGATCATGCCGGTCAGGTACCACTGGCCGCCGACGTTCTGGAATACACCGCCGCCCGAATCGCCGGTCGTGGCCTGGAATTCGTTGGCCGTGCCGTTTTGATCGAACTGCGTCCAAAACGAGTTGACGTATACCGGGTTCGACGGGGTGCCGACGTTGATGTCAGCATTCGTCATGCTGACCGTGTTGTCGCCCCACCGCATTGTGTGGGTCGAGTTCAAGGTGTAGCCGGTAAAGGCAGGGTTCGGCTGGTTGGTCGGAGTCCAGCTCGCATCCCAGTTCGTGACTGTCGCGGCCCGGTCGACGCCTCGGCCGACGCCGATCACGGTGTTACCCACCGAGGGGGACGCGGTGCCGATATTCAGCCGCGGCAGGTTCGGCAGCCCGTAAGACGACGAGGAGGGATCGATCTTGTACAGGATCAGATCACTATTGTGGCCGGCGCCCAGGCCCGAGTAGTTCTTCAGAAGGATGCCCGAGTTGTTGACGATGCTATAGGTCGCCGTGTCGATCTGATTTGGGTTCGACGCGTCAGGAAAGGAGAACGTCGTCGGTCCCAAGGTCACGTGATCGGCGGATAGAACCCAGCCGTTTCCCTGGCCATCCGTCCCCAGGTAAATCGCGGACGCCGTGCCCACGGCGCCAACGTTATAAAAGCCGAAATCATCGGCCGGGGGAGACGTATTGACGTTCGCGTCACTGGTATTGGTGTAGTCGCCGGCGATGACGACTGCTCGGGCAACCTGAGTTAACGCGACGGCAAGGCAAAGAACACTCGCACTGATGAGTCTCATTAGCGTCTCTCACTGCCGCGTGAATTACTGCCGCGTTAAATCGATTAGCGTCTCTCCGACGGGGCCCGGCATGCGCGGACCTGGAAACCGGACGACCAAATTGCGCAAGATGTATCCAATTTGCGCAATGCGAGGACAGTATCAAATCGTTAGCGTGCAGTCAAATATTTTTGACTGCTTTTAATTTCGATTACTTTCCGGATGGCTGTCAGGCGCGCACAGGTGAGTGCCCCGCTGAGTGGAAAGCACCGTCGCGCGTGTTAGCGCGACAATTGCCGCCGCGCGGCCCAGAGGAGCAGACCGGCCAACAGGGCCAAAAGCGCCGTCGCCGGTTCGGGCACGTTCGTGCCTCCGGCGGATTGACCGCCGCCTGACAATGGGGCATTGCTGGTCGCGGTGGTCCAGTTCGAAGAGACGATCGCCAGGTCCTGAGCGTTGACGACGCCGTCGCCGTTCAAGTCTCCGGTCACGCCCGTGCCCGTCGCCAGCCAGTTCGAGGACACCAGCGCCAGGTCCTGTGCGTTGACGATGCCGTCATGATTGACGTCGCCTGGTAGCGGAACAAGTGACAGAATCTGATCCCGATAAAACGAGATGTCCGCCAGAATCGAGGTGTCACCAAAGGCGGCCGTATTCGTATTACCGTTGGTCGAGTAGGGCTGTCCGTTTTGCAGCCCGATGCTGTCGATCATGCCGCTCAGCATCCAGGTGTTGCCAAACTGAGTAAAGACAGCCCCCCCCGAATCTCCGAGAGTCACCTGAAATTCGTTGGCCAGCGCCGAAGCGCCGGAATTGAACGTCGTGCTAAATGCCTGAATCCAAATCGGATTGGCAGTGGTTCCCATGTTTTGCTGCATACTTGCGGTCGAAACGGTGTTCTCGCCCCACCGCTCGACATGCGGTCCCGTCGTGAGATAGCCCGAATGGATGGCCGATGCTTGGGGCGTTGTTTGCCACACAGGCCGCGAGCTGTCCCAGTACGTCAGCGAGTCGGCGCGATCAGCACCGCGGCCGATTGCCATCACGGTTTGCCCGACCGTGGGGGCGCTTGACGACAACAGCAAATGCGGAAGGTTCGGTTCCCCGAACGACGACGATGTGGGGTCGATCTTGTACAGAATAAGATCGCTGTTGGTCCCCGCGTTCGCGCCCGTCGGGTTCGTCAAGATGATGCCCGAGTTGGCGACGATGTTATACGTCGCAGTATCGATCTGCCCGCTATTCGTCGCATCGGGGAAAGAAAAAGTCGTTGCCCCCACCGTCACGTGCGACGCGGTGAGTACCCAGTCGTTGCCCAGATAAATCGCCGAGGCACTACCCGTCGCGCCGACATTATAAAACCCCGGGTCGCTCGCCGGAGGCGTGATGTTGACGGTCGCGTCCGATGTGTTCTGGTAATCGCCAGCCACGATCACAGCCGTCGCCATGCGCGCCGAGAACAAGATCACAACCGCGCCCAGCGCGGCGCTCGGCAAATTTCGGCGCCTTATCATCCGCAAAGGTCTCCTGCACCACCGTCCTATCGCAAGCCGCGAATGCGCGATTCACGGTGCGAGCACATCAATGTGCGACGGCGGTGGGACTTGTCGGGGGCTGCGAACTGAACCACTCCCCCGACGCGCGCCCCATTCTTGGGACCCGCCCGCCATTTTCTTCGATCTGCTCCGTACTTTCGACAGTACTGAATTTGCGCACGCGAAGCAAGAATTCTTTCCGTTAATCCCATTGGGAAAAGCATTTGCGACGATCCGGCCACACCGCTGCAGAGGGGGGGGTGAGCCCTTTCATTGGGAGAACGCCGAAACGCAGTCGGTGTTAAGAGGCGTCCGAGTTCCCGCGCCGCGTTGTTCCTGGCGAACTGGCCCGCAGTCGTGCCAAGAATTGCTGCAGCGCCTCGGGCACCGCGGCCTCGAATTCCATTAGCCGATGGCTGGTAGGGTGAATGAACCCGAGATGCCCCGCGTGTAGCGCCAGGCGCGGCGCCACGGCAGTGCGTGACGAGGGTTTTGCGTTACCGCGCCCACCGTAGACTTTGTCTCCACAGACGGGATGGCCGAGGTCTGCCAAGTGAATGCGAATCTGATGCGTGCGCCCAGTTTCGAGCCTGCACTCGACAACCGTGAAGCCGGACAGATGCTCCAGGGGGCGAACATGTGTTACGGCACGCTTTCCCGCCTCGTCATGCGAGGCTGTGCCGCGTCGACCATCGCCGCGGTCGCGTACCAGGTTTGTATCGATCGTTTGCTCTTCGACGCGCCCCGCGACAATCGCCCAGTAAAGGCGGCGAATCGTATGTTCGCGGAATTGCCGGCCTAGAAAGCTCTCGGCCTTGATATTGCGGGCAAAAACCATTATTCCGCTCGTCTCGCGGTCCAAGCGATGGACCGCTCGCACCGCGCGGCCTGCGTTCTGGCCCGCCTGTTTCGCTTCGATCCGCGCGAGCACTCGGGGGAGCAACTCGGTCAATGTCGGCTGCAATTGACGGCGCCGCGCCGGCCAGTTCATTTCTTCCGGATGTCGAATGCTGGTCATGCCCGCCGGTTTCTCCACGACGACGACCTCCGCGTCGCGATAGCAAATGCGCACGTCCTGCTCGGTGGCCGGCGGCGCAAGCGATTGCTCAAGCAGTTTGATAACCTGCCCCGCTTTGAGTCGATAACCCGGGTCCTGGGCGAGATTGCCGTCCAACAGTACACGGCGGGCCCGCATGAGCTGCCGAATCTCGTTCCAGCTCTTGTCGGGCATCCAGCGGCGCAGCGCGGCCGACAGGGTCTGGTTGGCCCCTTCCGGCGACACGTGAAGCACCGATTTTTTCGATTCCGCCATCATGCGAATAAGGGCAATTCCTGATATGGCCGCTCGGTTAACGAACTCCGATGCTAGCGGCCGCGAGAATTTTGAATCCGAATGGGGGGCGTCCAGGGCGCCCCGGCGAGGCAACTGACACGCTCTGTAAATCCATTACCTTCATGGACTTTAGGACCCAAATTGACTTCTGGTCTCGATAGCTTGGTCGGTCCGCCTACGACGAATTGTCTGGTTTTTTAAATCTTATCGCTTGCTTCTTCCGCTATCGGTGGGTAACCTCATCCCAAGTGGGGTCTCCCAAGAGAGTCTAAACGCTTCGGGGACGTATCGAACAGGGCTGCCGTCGCGGTAGCTCACGTTTCGAGCGAGTTGAGACCTCGGTGAGTGCCGCAAGAGCGAAGACGTTGAGTCGGCAATAACGCCCGTCTTCGATATTACGAAGGAGACGCTAGTGATGGAATCGGCAACTTGGTTGAAGCACGCAGCATATGGTGCTGCGCTCCTTACCCTTCTCTTCGCTTCATCGGCTTCGGCCACTCCGGTCCCTCTCGACCACGGATCGATCCCCTATGTCGGGACGGTCAACAGCTCCGGCAATTCGCTGCAGGGCAGCATCGAGTACTGGGTCTTTTCACCCAATACCTTCCCGTACAGTGGCTACTCACCGTCGACGTCTGATTACGTCTACATGTATCAGTTGCATGAGAGTAACGCGGCGAACGCCTCGCCAATTTCGTCGTTGTCGATCGGCTTCAGTGCCACGACCGTCACCAATCAAGGACAGACCGCGGATCCCGCTCTCGGCGCCGGCTTGACCGCTTCTGACCTGGGTACAGTGGGTCAGCAAAGCGCAATCCTGACGGACCCGTCCGATACGGCTCCCAGCTCGGTCTACTGGTTCTTCCATTCGATCATTCAACCGGGCGGAAATTCGTACGGACTGGTTTTCGAGAGCCCCTACTCGCCAGCCCTGGGATCGTTCGCCCTGTCGGACCACGGCTCGTCCGCTGGTACGTCGGCCGATCCAGCCACGTTGATCCCGGTGCCAGGCAATACGAACGTGCCCGAGCCCTCGACCATCATGCTGGGCTTGCTGGCCGCTGCTGGAATGATTCCGGTCGCTCGCAGGCGGATGCGTGTTCGCTAGTCGAAACAACGTCAATTAGGTCTACGTGAATCAGCAAGCAGTAAATCAGCAAGGCGTTGGCAGAGTTGATCTGCCATCATCGTGAGATTCGCAGAAATAGAGTTGAGCGTTCGGTAACAAACTGTTGTGCGGGGTAAGTAGCCAGTCATCGTTTTTTGATTTTTTCGCTGGCTAGTCGTGCGGGAGCGATCAAACGACGTTACAACAATCAGAGTGAGCATCGAGGTCGGGAAGTACATTTCCGGCAGGGAAACGGAGTCACAGCTAATGCGCACAATTTCTCGAATGACCGGCATTGCCGCCGCGTTATCGCTGGCATGCTTCGCGACTATCGCAGTCGCAGGGCCACTGCCGCTCAATCCCGACGCGATTCCCGGCTTCAGCGGCACGAGCACCGTCGCATCGGGCTTGATCGCCGGTAAGACGTTGAACGCGTCGATTGACTACGCAGTCTTTGCACCGGGTCAGTTCAATGCGTATTTCGGGCCCGGAGCGGACCCCAGCAACGGCACGCAATACGTTTACGCGTATGAACTGACGAATACGGGCGCGACCGCGAATGTCTCGCGAAGTGCGAATTTGCTCACTGTCGATTTGCTCCCCGCGTCGTTGGCGCAAAACATCGGGTATCTGCCCGTGGCCAACGGTAACTATGGCACGCTGCCCAGCGGCAGCTCGTTCGCCGACTCTCCTCCCAGTTCGTCACGCTGGTCCTTCAGTGCCCCCGTCATCGGCCTGGGTGGTGTATCGCAAATCGTTCTATTCACCAGCCCCGAGCCGCCAACACGTGGTACGGCCGCGGTAGTCGGCGGTGGATTGCAAGCCACGACGACGGTGCCGAACTACGTGCCGACACCGATCCCCGAGCCTTCGACGTTCGTGCTGATGGCAATCGCCGGTTCGGCATTGGCGTTGATCCGCCGTCGCTCGAAGAACTAAGCGGTATCCCGACCGAAACACCAAAAAGACAGTCGCCTGATCGCGGCTGTCTTTTTTTGCGCGCGTTATGCGACTCACGAAAGAGAGTTGCCTTAAAAAGCGCAGGCTGAACCGCGTTGGAGGAAGCACGAGCGAAACGAGGCTGACGAGAGCACTCAACGAACCGGTGAACTGCTGTTCAGTTCAATCATCGCCGGCCGCGCTTTCATGGGCCTGACATGCGAAGGCCTGAAGGCGAGAGCCCCTGACACTTTCGCGGGCCTCGGACTAGGCTACGCCCGCGCCAGTTCATGAAACTGGGCCTTCAACTTGCGGGTAATCGGCCCGGGCTCGCCATTGCCGATCACGCGCTGATCGACCTTCACGACCGGAATTACCTCGGCCGCGGTTCCGGTCAGAAAGCATTCGTCGGCCACATACACGTCGTGACGCGTCATGGGGACCTGGCGCACAGTAATCCCGGCCTTCTCGGCCAGCTCGATCACGGCTGCGCGCGTCACGCCTGCCAGGATTCCGGCATCGGTCGGCGGGGTCGAAATCACACCGTCATGCACCAGGAAGATATTGTCGCCCGTACACTCGGCGACTTCCCCCTTGTGGTTCAACATCAGGGCTTCGATGCAGCCGGCTTGCAGCCCTTCGATCTTGGCCAGAATATTGTTCAGGTAGTTCAGCGATTTGATCCGCGCGTTCAGCGCCGCGGGATGGTTTCGCTGCGTGCTGGCGGTGATGATCTCGAGCCCTTTTTCGTAAAGCTCGGGGGGATAGAGCTGAATCTTGTCGGCGATAATAATCACCTGCGGATCGCTGGTCCGGTTGGGATCCAATCCCAGGCTGCCCGCTCCGCGCGTGACGACCAGGCGGATATAGGCGTCCGTCAGGCCGTTGGTCTTCAAGGTCTGGTTCACGGCCTCGGCCATAGCCCGCTTGGTTAGCGGGATTTCCAGCCAGATCGCCTTGGCCGAGTCGTACAGGCGGTCGATATGCTCGTCGAGCCGGAAGACACGACCGTTATAGCTGCGTAGCCCCTCGAAAACGCCATCGCCGTACAGCAGGCCGTGGTCGTAGACGCTGATTTTCGCGTCTTCTTTGTCGAGCAACTGACCGTTGATGTAAATCTTGAGCGACATGAAAACGAGATCGCCTTTGATGGATGTGGCGCGGCAGCAAAACGCCCGGCGCGAAAAAGAGACAAGCCCGACCCGCGTTCGGATCAGGCTCCTTCGACGCCACCTTCGCCCAACCGCACGATGCGGTCCGCCTCTTCGGCAATGGCCAAGTCATGCGTCACCATGACTATAGTGAGGTTCTCTTGGGTGTTCAAGGTTCGCAGAATGCGCAGGATTTCCCGCCCCGTCGCCCGATCCAGGTTCCCCGTCGGCTCGTCCGCCAGCAAAACCTGCGGACGCATGATCAGGGCCCGGGCGATCGCCGTGCGCTGCATTTCGCCGCCGGAAAGCTCGCGTGGGCGGTGCTTGATGCGATGGGCCAGCCCCACCACGGAGAGCAAATCCTTGGCCTCTTGCGTCAGCCGGCGGCGGGCGCGCATGTAGCTCCACGCCCCTGAGGCGATCATTTGCGGCGCCAACACGTTCTCCAACGTGCTCAACTCGGGGAGCAAGTGATAGAACTGGAAGATCATGCCGAACTGCCGATTGCGCAAAGCATCGCGCCGCCGAGCGGGCAGATTATCGATTCTCGTACCGTCGAAGCGCACTTCGCCCGCGTCCGGCCCATCAAGTAGCCCCAGCAGGTGCAACAAGGTGCTCTTGCCCGAGCCGCTGGCGCCGATGATCGACACGAACTCGCCGGGCCGCACGTCGAAGTTCACCCCTTTGAGGACCGGAATCTCGACCTGCCCCTTGCGATAGCTCTTGCGCAGGGCCACGGCTTGCAGCCGCGGCGTGACGGCCAGCGTCTTGTCGAGCAAGCCGGCCTGGGCCGCATAGTGGGGAGTGCCCGGCACCTGCACGCGGTCGCGCGCCGTCACGTCGGAGATGGTGTTGGCCGCCAAGGGATTATTCATAGCGTAGCGCCTCCACAGGATGCAGACGAGCCGCGCGACGCGCCGGCAATACGCTTGCCAGCACCGCGATCGCCAGCGCTCCTGCCACGATCCAGGTCACGGTTCCCGCTTGGACAATTGTCGGAATCTGCTGGAAGTAATAGATCGACGGATCGAAAACCTCTTGCCCCGTGATCATTCCCAGCGTGTCCGCGATTTCGTTGATATAAGCGACGAATAACAGGCCAATGACCAGGCCGGCGCCCGCGCCGACGAATCCCAGCGACAGCCCGTATCCCAGGAAGATGCCCATGATCCCGCGTCGCGAGGCGCCGAGCGCTTTCAGAATGCCAATGTCGCGCGTCTTCTCGACGACGATCATGAAGAAGATCGCCAGAATGCCGAAGCCGGCCACGAAGATGATCATGAACAACAACACGTTCAGGATCGCTGTTTCCATCTGTACGGCCGCCAGCAGCGGGCCTTGCTTGTCACGCCATGTCGAGATGTTGTACACCTGCGGCGCGAAGGCGGCCCGCAACTTGTCGCGAACCACGTTGCCGTCGGCTCCCGCCTTCAGCTTGATCTGGATGCTCGTGGCATAGCCGATCTTGGTTTCGGGATCAAACATGCCGCGATATTGCTGCAGGATGTCGATCGGCACGAAGACGAAGCTGGCGTCGTACTCACTCATTTTGCTTTCGTACAAATCGACCACAGTGAACGAAGCGTGGCTCACGTCGGGCGGCGTGCCAGCCGTCGGAAAGCTCAACTGGATGTCGTTACCCGGCACCGACAGGAAAAGCGTCTTTCCTCCCGGCATCGGGTGCGTCACCGTGGCGATACCCAGCACGGCGCCCGGATGCTGCTGCTTCATCGGGTCGAACGTTTCGGCCGGCTGCTCGTGCTTGGCGAACGGATTTGCCGAGGCCGCGGCCGGCGCCTGGGTCGCGATCTCGTCGGCACTGCTGCCGGTTTCTGCAGCCGGCGTGTTCGTTGATTCGAGTGCAGGTGCGAGCGTCGGTTCGGGCTCGGCAGCCGCGGCGAGAGACGAGGCATCGGCCGGCTCGTCGCTGACCGGCGAATTATCGACCGCGACTTCGACTTCCGGAGCAACAGCCGTCGCGGCCGCGGTACGCAGAGGGTTGGCCGCTTCGCCGGTTTCGTCCAGAAGCGGTGGCTCGGTCGCCGTTAGCATTTCTTCGGTCTTCGCCGATTCGGCCGATGATGAATCAGCGATCGGCACGCCTGCCGAGGTCAATTGCACGGGCTCAGCAAAGGGATCTATATCGTTCCGCGCGCCTCGATCGGCACGGGGCTGCATCGAGTCCAGCATCCGTTGCCGCTCGACCCACTTCCGACGATGCTTCCATCCGGCGTCGGCCATATCGTCGCGCGGCGGCGAACCGGCGCCCGCCTGGTGATCGTTGACGTCGTAGCCCCCTTCACGCAATTGAAAACTGACGTGTTCGCGGTTCTCTGGGTGCTGCAGGTAGCTGCAGAAATCGCCAACCTGGCTTTGCGTCCGTTCGTCAATGCCGATCAACTGCACGGCCCGCGTGATCGAGCCGCCGTTGTACTCGTAGCTGAGCATGGCCGGAACGACGACCGTGGGGGTCATTCCCTCGATGTCGTCCCCTGCCACCTGGCGAATTTGTTCCATGTGCCAATCGGCGTCGTAGAAGCCGGCTAGGCTGTTCGATTCGAACACCAGGTCGGACAAGATGCCGTGGATGCGCTGCTGCATCTCGTTGCGAAAGCCTTCCATGACGCTGTTCACGACGATCATCGTGGCCACGCCCAGCGTGACGCTGATGATCGAGGCCAACGCAATCCAGCGCGTCCGAAGATACCGCCAGCAAAGCAGCAATTTGTACATGCTCAATCCTTTGAGCTAGTCGCGACACGTGTTAACGCGTCAGTTGGTTTCCGGCCTCAACAGCGGAAATAGAATGACGTCACGGATCGAAGCGCTATTGGTCAACAGCATTACCAGTCGATCAATGCCGATCCCCATTCCTCCTGCCGGCGGCATTCCGTACCGCATCGCACGCAGGAAATCATGATCCATCTTGGCCATCGATTCGTACTCGGGCAGGCCGGCCAATTGCGTGCTGAACAATTCGGTTTGCAGGTCCGGATCGTTCAACTCCGTGTAGGCGTTGGCCAGTTCCATCCCATGGACGACCAGTTCGAAGCGTTCGGCCACGTTGGGATTCGAAGCCTTGCGCTTCGTCAACGGACAAATACTGGCGGGGTAATCGATCACAAAGATCGGACCGACGAGCGCGTCTTCAACCTTGGCTTCGAAAATCTCGCTTTTCACCACGTCGGCGTGCTTGCCGGCCGTTTCGAGCCCGATCGATTGCGCGAGCTTGATCATCGCCGCTTCGTCCGTAGGCGAAACGCCCGTGTGCTCGGCGAACAACTCGTCGTAAGTCTTGCGGGCGAAAGGAGGCGTAAAGTCGACCGTCTTTTCTCCCCACGGCAATTGCAGCGATTGGCCCGTGGCACGGATCGCGTCGACGATCAGGTTTTCGGCCAGGTCCATCATCGTGCGATAATCACCGTAGGCCTGATAGACCTCGAGCATCGTGAACTCGGGATTGTGCCGCTGGCTGATTCCCTCGTTCCGATAGACCCGCCCCAGCTCATACACGCGCTCGACGCCGCCGACCAGCAACCGCTTCAGATGCAATTCCAGCGCGATCCGCAAAAACAGCGGGATATCGAGCGCGTTGTGATGTGTCTTGAATGGCCGCGCCGCGGCGCCTCCGGCAATGGAGTGGAGCGTCGGCCCCTCGATCTCGATGTAACCCTGCCCGGCCAGCGTTTGACGAATCGAATGCACAACGCGCGTGCGATTCACAAACCGGTCGAGCGAACCTTCGGTATGAATCAGGTCGAGATAGCGCTTGCGCTGCCGCTGTTCGGGATCGGCCAGACCATGATGCTTGTCCGGGTGCGGTTCGAGCGACTTAGTGAGGAAGTACAGCTTGGCGACGAAAATCGTCAGCTCGCCGGTGCGCGTGTGCTTCAGCTCACCTTCGACCCCGATGATGTCCCCCAGGTCGAAGCAATCGGTGAGGGCCCAATTCTGCTCCCCCACCTGCGACTTGCCGACGAGCAATTGAATTTGCCCCGACCAGTCCGCGATATTCGCAAAGATCGATCCCCCTTTGCGACGGAGCAGCATGATTCGCCCCGCCGCGCGCACCTGCGGGCCGTGCTGTTCGGGCCCGCGCTCGCCTTCGGCGGCCGGCGTCGAAGTAATCTCTCCTTCGCGCTGGCGGATGTCGCCGATTTTCTGGTGGTCGTCGAAGCGCTGCCCCCAGGGATCGACGCCAAGCTCGATCAGTTTGCGCAGCTTCTCCCGCCGCGCCGCCTGATGCATGGTCAGGTCGGATTCCGCGTTGTCGCCTTGCGCTGGATCGCTCATCGCCGACTGGGTCATCGCTCGATTACTGGGGCCTGGGGCACGAACGCCGGGGTCCGAAGTGGGAAAACTCTCAGGCTGCCGGCGGCACTTACCGTACGGCGGCCCATCAATCCGCATCAAGGAAGCCCGCCCCTCACGCCGCGGATCGACAATAACTTCAAAGAGCGCAACATTTTAGTGAACCTGCGGCATCGGTCAATGTCAGTGCTCGGCCGGTGCGATTCAGGGCGAAAACCACGCTGTCGATGGCCTTTGCCGCCGCGATTGCCCTCGTCGAGCGGGCAAGTCGAGGCGCGCAGGGCGCCGGTCTCAACGCGCGGAGCCCTGCGCTTGCGGGCGGCCGACAAGCACCTATTTCGCCTCGGTATTCATGGCCTTTCGCATCGGCTTCTGGCATACTGAATTTCTTAGCCTAGCGGCAGCGCGGCTATTCGCGGGGCACGCGACGGAACAGATTTCTCGATCTTGTCAAAAGGATGCTCCCATGGCCGGGTGGGTTCATGCGCCCTGTAGGACACTGAGCTGCTTGCAGCGCTTGCGGCCCGTCGTCGCGGCCACGCCGTTTGCGTTGCTGCTGACATTGGCAGGCTGTGGCGGCAGTTCGAGCCCGGCCCCGCAAGCCGCGGCGCCGGCCGCTACGCCACAACCTCCGCAAACCGCGGCAGCTCCGGCTGCAGCGCCAGCGGCCGCCGCCCCTGCTCCGACAGCGACAAGTCCTGCACCCGGCACCCCGGCCACGCCCTCAGCTGCCGCTCCTCCGGCAGACGGCGCTGTAGCGCCGGCGGGCGAAGCGGCACCTGCCGCTGGCGCGACTCCAACCGCGGCCACTCCTCCGCTTTCACCGCAACAAGCCCTACAAGCAATTCCTGGAGTTGCCAGCCTGGCCATTGCCGCGCCGCGCGGTGACAACCTGGCCTCTTGGAAACCGGAGGATTATCGCAAGGCGCGGGCCGAGCGCGATCCGCGCTTGATCGCCGCGGTCACCAATCTGGGAGCGACGAAATCGAGCAGCGAGAATGCCGCGAAGCTGCTGGTCGACTTGCTCCGCCCGCCAGCTGGTACGGAAGTCGCTTCGGCGGCAGGCGCGCCGGCCAATCCAGTAGGCACGCCCGCGGCCCCGGCGGCTGCCCCGGCCGGGATGCCCGACATTAAGATCTCTGCCGACGGCAAGATCACGTTGCCCGATGGTACGACTGTCGACGCCACTGACCCGCGCGTCCGTGCATTTTTGGATAAGCGTAATCAGTCGGCGCCGGCCGCGGCTGCACCGGCCGCTGGCGCTCCGCCTACGGACGCTGCGGCGCCGGCCGCAACTCCGGCGGCCGCGCCTACTGCGCCCGAAGTGGTGAATAGTGAAGATGTCACCGTGGGGGCGATCATCGGCGCGCTCGGCGCCAATCAAACGCCAACCGCGCGGAACGCGCTGAAGAGGCTATTGCTCGGTGAATTGAGGACCGCGGTCGCCGACCCGATCGTCACGGGCATGGCCGCGCGGGCGATTCTCATCAAGCCCGCCAAAGAAGAGAAAGACATGCTGCTGGCGGCAGCCGTGAATGCGGTACTGCTGCGCCCCGGCGGAACGGCCGATCCGGCGCTGCAGGTGCAATTACTGGCGGCGCTCGACGATCGAGCCTCGCCCGAGGTGCGCTCGGCCCTGGCCGATGCCGCCTTGCACAAGAGCGCCTCGGCCGATCAACGTAGCGCCGTCATGGCGATCTTGATGAAGCCTGATCCCAAGAACCTGATGGCGCAAGCCCACCTGTTCAACAGCACAAAGATCGACGACACGTCACGGCGCGAGTTGGAACGCCGCTTCACCAGTTACAGCGCTGCCGCGGTCGATCGATTGCTGGGCATGAACTCGGGCAGCCTGCCGGTTGCCAGTTCGCCGGACGCCGCCACCGACGAGGAGTCGCACGGGGACATCGCGGCGCTGCGCGGAGTGATCAAGGGCATTTGGAGTGACGACGTCGTCTCGAGTCTGGCAAAAAGTGCCGAAGACGCTAAGACTTTCGCCGATTTCAATGATGGGCTGCAACTGGGCGTATCCGTGCCGACCAAGGCCATGCGCATGGCGCTGGGGGAATTAAATCAGGCACATTGGGATGAAGGCCCCGACGAGATCAAGCTGGGGGCGAACTTCGGCGACTTGGTTCACGATCCCGGCATGCTAGTCGTGGTCAAACACATCCCGCGCAAAGAGGAGCCCCTCAAGCAGAAACCACGCACCAGGCGCGGCGAGGCCAACGCACAACGCACGGCGCAGCGCGGGGGGAAGGAAAAACGCGTTGAGAAGGAAGAAAAGTCGCGCTACGCCTGGATGAAATCGACCGAGGAGTTCGTCCGCTCGCTCAATGCTCGTTTCTATACCGCGGCGCAGTCCGGCGCGGGGCACGAGCACATGATCAATCGTTCGGCAAAATCGACGGTCGGCGGAACAACAATCTCGACCGCCCCCACGGAACAGAAACCCGGCGGCGACAGCGTGGCCACGCGCGCCGGCCGTTTCCCGCTGCAACTGCACGACGACGCCCACGTGGTGGCCGAGTATCACATGTGCTGGCCCGACGATTTGCCGAAGCGGCTGCAGTCACTGAACATCACGCCGCTAGCGGTGCATTACGTACGCATCGAGGAAACGGCCAGCCTGTTCAAGCTGAATACGCACTATCACGCACAACTGAAAGGTGCCACCAGTCGCGCACGCCCTGACGGACGGTGGATCGACTGGATGGGCCAGGGCGTCGAGCACGGGCAGGATCGTACCGTCGACGTGATCTTCACGCGTCAGGAAGGCGCCGAGGACATGGAGGAAGACACCGAAGAAACAAAATCGGCCACGCGACGGGCGATGGAAAAGACCGAGCCACTGACGGTCGAAATCCTGGTCGTCGAGATTCCCGAATACCGTCCTGCCCCGTCCGAAAACGAGTCGGAAAATCCCAAGCGCAAATGGAAAAAGGGGGGCGCGGACAAAGAGTACTAGTCGCCGCGAGTTCTGGGCGTCGCGCCGTTTATCGAACTTCGCTCAACGCAAACGCTCGCGTTGATGAGAAACGCGAATCGGCCGCGATAGCTTGGGCCCTTATTCCGTGTCCCCTTTTTTCTTGGGCACGCGTTTTAGCGCCGCGGGGGCCGATGATCGGATTGGTTTGCTGTCGGGGTCGTTGGCCTCGGCCATGGCTTCGGCCGAACCGACTGCTTTGCCCTTCTGCTTCACCAGCCGCTTGTTCAAAACCGGCAGGAGCTCGATCTCTTCCAGTCTCTCGAACTCGGCGACGATTTGTTTGGATTGCAGATCGCTTCGTTCTTTGGCCGCGGTGTACTTGGCCGCTTCAACCGTGCCGAATTCCTGGCCGGCCAACTCGTCGTGGATGTTTTCCATCGCCTGCCAATTCTTGACCGCCGCGATCCACGGCACCGCGTTCTGTGCGGCACTTTTCTGATCCTCGATCCGGGCCGAAACGTCGATCAACTTCTCTTGGATGCCGACATACTTTTCCAGGAGCGCGACCGCCTCGCGAGCCTTGACGACTTCGGGCGAATCGTCGAATCCTTCGACCGGCGCGGACTTGTCCACTACCGGGGCCGGTTCGGCTGTCGCGTTCTCGACCGTCATCGTGCTCGTCTCCGCAGAGGGCGTCGTCTCCACAGTCGGAAACGCGATACGTCCTGCGGCGCGCGGCACGGGATCCGTCGGCGGGGCGAGCGGCTCCGGGGGCGCATCCGGTTTGTAGTTGTCCGGGATTTTCAAGTCCGGGACCCAGGCCAGCAGCGATCGCCCCAGCGCCGACTGCTTCAACGTCGTGGCAATTTGCCCGGTCGCGTCATGCTTGATGGCCTCGGTCAGCGCATCGGCCATGACGCGCGGAACGCCTGAGATCTTCGAGCATCGTTTCATCTCGACGTCCAGCCAGTCTTGGCTGTCGCGCATCCGCGCCTGCAGTTTCTGAAACTCGTCGGCCGACTGGGCATTGCCCATCCGCCCGCGCAACGTCTCGACCGAGTTCTGCAGCGTAAACATCTGCGTCAGGTCGGTTATGTACTGCGGCATGGTGGCCTTCGCCGCATGCACGTCCGTGATCCGCCGCAGATCCTTCACCAGCGCATCGCACGCCGCGATCGCTTGTTCGCTCACTTCCTTGAACTGCTGGGTCGGCTTTTCTTCCTTCATGCCGATCGCGGGCGCCACGTGCTTGTCGAAGTAGGGCTGGATATGGTCGCGAAAGAAGCTCGGCGCTGCCATCAGCACCCAGGCCAGCATCAATCCGCCGGCCGTCCCGGCAGCCACCCACACCGTCGACCAGGACTTCAGCCAGTGCGGCTCTCGCAATGCTGAGCGCCGCTCCCACTCCTCGTGTGCCGCTTGCGAATAGGGGGAAAGTGGTCGGCCTGCATGCAGCGTCACATCGTCCAGCGCATCGAACAGGCTTTCCGAGCTTCCGACTTTCACACCGTCGGGACGCGTTATCGGGCGCGTCGCCGTGTGATCCGCCGTCGCCTGGCTCGTGTCTCCGAAAAGGTCGGGCCCGCCCGGAATGCGCTGCTTGGCGTGGCACTGGGGGCAGGTGACGCGCCGTCCCGCATGCCCCGGCGCGGCGCTCATTTTCGTGCCGCAGCTCTTGCAAAAAAATCGGATCTTTTCTGCCGGATCCTTACCGACGTCGACGGCCGGCGCCGATTCCTTCTTAGCTTCGGGGGCGGGTTCCTCTTTGCCATGCTGCGCCAAATGCGCGAGCCATTCGTCTTCGCTCGGCTGATAAGATTCCTCGTCCGGAGGCCGCGGCTCGTCCTCTTCCTCTTCGTCGGCGATGTCCGGCACGACCATCAGCACCTTGCAGCGCGGACAGTTCACGCATTCCCCTGCGTACTGATCTTTCAACTTCAGATCAGCCAGGCAGTTCGGACATGTGAACGCAATTGCCATCGCCGCCCCAAGTGGCAATAGAGGTGGTGTTTAACTCTGTTCCGCCCGTTAGTATGTCCGAATTGGAGTGAAAAGGCAAAAGCCCCTGTATGCGTCCTACCTTGCTTTTTCTATAGGGGGCTCCTGCCGCTGAGGCAACCGCGCATGAGCCGCGATTTTCCCGTGCGCCGCTAGCCCGTCAGACGAGAGTTTGCCGGCATTCTCCGCGGAATTGGCTGTTCATTTCCCGATCGGATTGGCGAACTTGTACACATCGCCAAGTGTAAGTCGCGTCATGAACACGATTTCCTGCGCGTGACCTGCCGTATGCAATAGGGTGTGAAAAATTACCGCCATGCTGTCAAGATCGAATTGGCGGTTGACGCCTTGATAAGACCGCGGTTCCAGCAGCCGCGCGGGGGGTAGACGGGCCAGCACCGCGTCGGCGTCGGCGACCGACTGCTGAAACTCTGCCAGCAATTGATCGCGAGCGATCGGTCCGTGCTCGGCAAATTCCGCCGCCCGGTCTCGCACGCTCTCCGCTCCCCCCACGACACTGACGATCCGTTCCCGCCACATTGCCCGTCATGTGAAGGATCAGGTTGCCGACGCTGTTTTGACTTTCTCGGGGGCGCCACCACAACTGCTGCTTGTCCAGTTGCAACTCGCAGTGAAGAATCAATTGCTGTGCCGCGGCCAGGCGATCGCGCGACTGGACCAGAAACGCCGCACCGATTGCCATGTCGTCAGGCGATGCCTGGGTCATGATGCCCTCCGCCCTAGCAGTTCGTGCGATCGCGTAACTCGGTCGACTTCTTCAGCGGGCTCTTTAGGCCAGAATGCCCTCGATCACGTGGCCGTGAACATCGGTCAGCCGGCGGTCGGCGCCGTTATGTGTGTAGGTCAGCCGGGTGTGATCCAAACCCAGCAGGTGCAGGATCGTGGCATGAAAATCATAGACCGTCGCCGGTTTGTCGACGGCCCGATAGCCGAACTCATCGGTTGCACCGTAGCTGAACGCCCGCTTTACGCCGGCCCCGGCCATCCAGGCTGTGAACCCTTCGGGATTGTGATCTCGGCCTTGCGCGCCTTGCTGAAACACCGGCATGCGTCCGAATTCCGTGGTCCAGACGACCAGCGTATCTTGTAGCATCCCGCGGGCTTTCATATCGCGCAGCAGTGCCGCGGCCGGCTTGTCCAGGATCGGCCCGTGGCGGTCGTAATCGCTTTTCAGTTGCTTATGGCCGTCCCAGTTGCCTACGCCCTCGCCCATCGCATAAGCGCCATTAAAGAGCTGCACGAACCGCACCCCGCGCTCTAACAGCCGCCGAGCCAGCAGGCAATTTCGGCCGAAACCGGCCAGCAACGGATTGGCATCGTTCACGCCGTACATTTCGGTCGTGGCGGCGCTTTCACGCGACAGATCGCCCACCTCGGGCGCGCTCAGTTGCAGACGCGCCGCCAGTTCATAGCTGGCAATCCGCGCCGCTAGTTCGCTATCGCCGCCATGTTGTGCCAGATGCTTGTCGTTCAAGAAGCGCGCGAAGTCGCGAGCGGCGTTGTCGTCGGCTGCGGACAACCCAACCGGCGTCGCCAGGTTCGTGATGGGGCGATCGCTGGTGAAGCTGGTTCCCTGAAACACGGCCGGCAGAAAGCCGCTCGACCAGTTGGCTGGCCCGGTCTGCGGGCCTCCGCGTGGGTCGGGTATCGCCACGAAGGCCGGCAGATTGTCGTTCTCGCTCCCCAGGGCGTAGCTCACCCAAGCGCCAATGCTCGGAAAGCCCTCGATCGTGAAGCCCGTGCTCATCTGGTTTTCGCCCGGGCCGTGCGTGTTGCTCTTGGCCGTGAGCGAATGAATGAAGCACATTTCGTCGACTTGCTCGCCCAGGTGTGGCAACAGATCCGAGACGTACTTGCCCGAGGCCCCGCGCGGTCGGAACTCGTAAGGGCTTTTGGTCAAATTGCCCGACGGTCCCTGGAACGTGACCAGCTTTTCGAAGCCCGGCATCGGCTGCCCGTGGCGCTTGATCAATTCCGGCTTGTAGTCCCAAGTATCGAGCGGACTGCAGGCCCCCGAGCAGAAGATCATCAGCACCTGCTTGGCCCGCGCAGGAAAATGCCCGGTGCGCGCGGCCAACGGTGCCTCGGTGCGAATGGCGGGGCGCTGTGAAGGTTGCTGATTCGTCGCAGCCAACAGCCCCTGCCGCTGGAGCAGTCCGGCCAGCGCGATTGATCCCAGCCCGCCGATCGAGCTATTGAGAAAGCCGCGCCGATCGAGCATGTTGCGCCCGGCGTGAGTCAGTCGAGTGTCGTCATTCATGTCCGGCATGGCACGTCAGTCCACAAAGATGAATTCGCTGGCGTTATAAATCCCCCGGCACAACGCTTCCAAGCCGTGGTCGCGGACGAGAGCCGTGCCCCGCGCAAATTCGTCGGCGTCGGGCTCGCGCGCCAGGGCCAGACGAAACGCCCGTCGCGCCTGTGCCGTGGCATCGTCGCCCGCTTCGCGCCGCACGCGCGCCGCAAACTCGCGCGATTGCTGCACCATGAAGGGACTGTTGAGCAAGTTCAAGGCTTGCATCGCGGTGGTCGAGATATTTCGCTTCGCCGATACCTGGCTGGCGTCCGGGCAATCGAACACACCGAACGTCGCATCCTGCAATACGCGCGGCTTCAGTTGATAGACCATGCGTCGCCACTCGGCCGGTCCGAATGACTGCCGCGGCACATAAATGTGTACATAACTGTCGTCCGGCTCAAAAGGATCGTATCCCAACCCACCGCGGCGCAAGTCGAGATTGCCACTAACGGCCAGGATGGCATCGCGAATCGGCTCGGCCTCGAGCCGGCGCGGTCGGTAGCGCCATAACATCCTTGTGTCCGCGTCGATGGTCGACGCCGTCGCGCTAGTCGTGCTGGCTTGACGATACGTTGCCGAGCATAGGATCAGCCGATGCATCGCTTTCAGACTGCCGCCGCGCGCGAGAAATTCGCTCGCCAGCCAGTCCAGCAGTTCGGGGTGCGAGGGATGCCCTCCATGAAATCCAAAATTACTCGGCGTGCTTACCAGCCCTTGGCCGAAATGGTAATGCCACAACCGATTGACCAAGACACGCGCGACCAGAGGATTCCGCGGATCGGCGAGCCACCGTCCTAGTGCCAACCGACGTTCATGCTCCGGCGTATCGGCGGCCAGTGACAGAGGATTACCAAGCGCCACAATCGCGCCGGGCGAGACTTCTTCGCGCGGCTGCATCGGATCGCCGCGATGCAGCCGATGCGTACTCTTCGGCTGCTCGAAGGTGCCGGCGTAAATCTTGCGAGTGCCTGCATTGGGCAGATGCGCCAGCCACCGGTCGCGATCGGCCAATAGAGTTTTGAATTCCTCGGCCTGCGCGGCGGGCACAGTTTCGGGCGATAGCGATGGGGGTTTCGCGTCAGCAACGTACGGCCGGCGATCGTCGCTCGTCGCCACGGTCTGCCACTGCTCAGGCCGTAGCGCCAATTCGATGCGATACTTCGTCGCCAGACGGTCGGCGAATTTCCCTTCGCGGTCGCGCGCCCAGGCCACGCGTGCGATTTCCACGGGCTCGGCCAACTCAACCATGACCCAGCCGGCACCGTTCTCGGAAGAAATCCAACTGCGGGCGTTACCGTACTGCCCGTCGTTAACATGCTCGAGCCGGTGCAGCGGCGACGCCCCATCCGAATAAACGCCCGAGGCCGTTACCTTCGCCCCGGCTGAAGCCAGCGCCACATTGCGCGGGGTCGCTTCGGCGGTGTAGATCTCTAGCTCGTCAATGCAGGGTTCCGCGCCGGTGGTGGCCTGCACGCTGAAGCGCACGAATTTCGCCGGCGCTGGAACAAATCGATCGACGTTTGCGCTTGTATGCACCGGCGCCCGTTGCGCCGCGGCTCCGTCGGCCACTATTGCTAAAGGCTCGAAGTCGGCCAGGCGGCGCTCGATCGTGGCCAATTCGCGCCGGACATCGGGTTCCTCGCGCTGCCGTTGTTCATAATCCGGGGGTTTTAAATCGCGCTCGCCATGCCGTACTCCGGCGAACACCGCTTGCAACGCGTAATAGTCGCGTTGCGTGATTGGATCGAACTTGTGATCGTGGCACCGCGCGCAGCCCGCCGTCATTCCCAAGAAAGTCGTGGCGGTCGTAGACAAGATGTCGTCCAGATCGTTGGCCCGCTGCTGCAATTGCCCTTCGATGTTCTGAATGCCGACGACGTCGTGCGTACCGCCGACCAGAAAACCGGTCGCGGCGTCCGCGCCCAGTTGATCTCCGGCCAATTGTTCGAGGATGAACTGTGCGAACGGCTTGTCATCGTTCAAGGCATCGATCACGTAATCGCGATAGGGCCACGCGGTGCGCCGCGGCTTGTTCGTTTCGTAGCCGTCGGTCTCGCCAAAGCGGACGACGTCCAGCCAGTGCCGGCCCCACCGCTCGCCATAGTGGGGCGAAGTGAGCAGACGATCGATCAATCGTTCGTACGCATCGGGCGCCGCGTCGGCCAGAAATTCGTCGACCTCCTCGGGCGTCGGCGGCAGCCCTAGCAGGTCGAACTTCGCGCGACGCAATAGCGTCCGCCGGTCAGCCTCGGGCGTCGGCCCCAGTCCTGCCGTGACCAAGCCGCGCGCGATAAAGGCATCGATCGCGTTGCGTCCCCAGTCGATTGCCTGTGCCGGCACGTCCGGCCACACCGGCGCCTGCAACGACCACCAATCGAGCCCG
Source organism: Pirellulales bacterium (assembly GCA_036499395.1). Taxonomy (NCBI): domain Bacteria; kingdom Pseudomonadati; phylum Planctomycetota; class Planctomycetia; order Pirellulales; species Pirellulales bacterium. The sequence goes on along the minus strand of DASYDW010000019.1, from coordinate 170,625 downwards.
GCGCGCTTCTCGGTCGAATATTCATAAGGGCTGAGCCCGCGATCCGCAGGCCAATTCGCACCGTCGGCGATCCACGACGCCAGGCGCGAAACTTCGGCCTCGGTCAGATGCTCCCCTTTCTCCGGCGGCGGCATTTCGCCCCGTCGCACCCGATCCAAGAGCGGGCTTTCGTCCGGTTTACCCGCCACGATCGCAGCGCCACTTTCACCGCCGGACAGTACGCTATCGCGGCCGGTCAGATTCAGTCCCCCAGCCGGATCGTTCCCCGCGTGGCAACCCAGGCACTTCTTCACGAGCAGGGGTGCAACATCGCTTGCAAAATCGACGCGAGTGGCAGCGTCATCGGCCTGCGCTGCTGAAAGCAACGAGCCTGCGCTTACGCAAACCGAAACGGCCGCGCAAAAAATCGCGACCATTCGTTGCCGGCTGATCATGCAAAGCCGGGGCATGCGAACCTCGAAGGCGGGATGCGCTGTGGGCGGGTGGCTGGTTAATTACAGCCTTTTGGGACGCGGCGTCCGGTCGGGCGGCGACTCAGAAATCAACCTCCGTCGCACGATCGAACACTGTTAGAAATTTTAACGACGCCGCCGAGCCGCAACAATCTCCAACCCCCAGAAACGTCGCGGCCCCCGAACTGGAATCGTGCCCATGTGTCTGCCATGATGAAGGACCCACATTCCACTCCTAGCGGGCAATTCGATGGCTACGATCCTCGGAATCGACCTGGGCACGACCAACTCGCTGGCCGCCCACCTGACCGACGATGGTCCGCGCATTATCCCTAATGCCTTGGGCCAGCCGCTCACCCCGTCCGTGGTTGCCGTCGATAAAGCCGGGGTGTTGCTGGTCGGGCAAGCGGCGTTTGAGTTGCAAGTGACCGAGCCGAACCGGTGCGCATCACTGTTCAAGCGATTCATGGGCTCAGATTGGTCCACGACACTTGGCGGGCGCAAGTTCACGCCGGAAATGCTATCGAGCCTGGTGCTCCGTTCCTTGAAGCAAGATGCCGAGGCCGCGCTCGGCGAAACGATCGGCCGCGCCGTGATCACGGTCCCGGCCTATTTCAACGATCAGCAGCGCAAGGCAACGATCGCGGCTGGCGAAATGGCCGGCTTCGTTGTCGAGCGCATCGTCAACGAACCCACGGCGGCCGCCCTGGCCTACGGCTTTCACGAAGCGGCCGAGGATAAGTTGATCCTGGTCTTCGATCTGGGGGGCGGTACGTTCGACGTCTCGGTGGTCGAGATTTTCGAGGGGGCCGTCGAGGTCCGGGCTTCGTCCGGCGAAAGCTTTCTCGGGGGCGAGGATTTCACCCGCGCCATGGCGGCGCGCGTGCTGGAAACGCAGGGGCTGTCGTTTGAACATGCCGAGGCGCAAGCACCGCGTCTGGTATCGCGCATCATTCAACAGTGCGAGATTGCCAAACGCCGGATGTCGCGCGACGAAACCGCCGAGGTGCGGATTTGCACTCGGGACGGAGAATTTGGTCCCGACGCGCCGCAAGTGACCCTACGCCGTCCAGACTTCGAGCAGTGGACACAATCGCTGCTGGCCCGCGTCGAATTGCCGATCCGTCGCGCTCTGGGGGATGCGAAGCTCGGGCGCAACGATATCGATCAGGTCATTCTCGTGGGGGGCGCTACGCGGATGCCGGCCGTGGTCGAATTGGTACGCCGCATGTTCAACAAAGAGCCGCGGCAGAAGCTCAACCCCGACGAAGTCGTCGCGCTAGGCGCCGCCGTGCAGGCCGGTCTGATCGCGCAGCACCGCGGTGTCGCGGACCTGGTCGTCACGGACGTCTGCCCCTTTTCGTTGGGAATCGAAACCAGCAAACAATTCGGCCGCGAGCGGCGCGACGGCTATTTTGCCCCCATTATCGATCGCAACACCACGATTCCCGTCAGCGAAGTGAAGCGGTTCAGCACGCTCGACGCCAATCAGACGCAGCTCAAAGTCAAAGTCTATCAAGGCGAAAGCCGACGCGTGGCGGGAAACCTGCTGCTGGGTGAATTCATGGTCTCGGAAATTCCGCGTGGCCCGGCCGGTTCGGAATATGTCGATGTCCGCTTCACGTATGACCTGAACGGAGTGCTCGAAGTCGAAGCAACGGTCGTCTCGACCAAACAAAGAATGCGTCGCTTGATCACTAAACACGCCAAAGGTCTCTCCGCGGCCCAGATCGAGGCCGCGGCCCGGGACATGGCCAAGCTCAAGACAAGCCCGCGCGAAGAAGCCACAAATCGCTTTTTGCTGCAGCGTGCCGAGCGTGTGTATCGCGAATTGCCTCTCGCCGAGCGCGAGTTTCTCACCGGACTGTTGGATGGGTTCGAGGGTGCGTTAGATGTCAAGGATGCGCAGGCGATCGAGCGTTTTCGCGTAGCGCTCGTCGAATTCCTGGACGTTCACGACGGAGGTCAGGAAGACGCCGCGGAGGATGCGGATGCCTGAGCTATCTGTCGAGACCGTCGATCTGTTGCGACGCTGGGCACGCGGTGAGTTGTCCCTGCCTGAGGGGCACACGCCGGACGAAGCGCGCCGGGCGTTCTTGAATCGGCTGGATGCCGCAGAATTCCTGCCGACGGCGGAATCGCGCTATGCCCTCGCACTGCTGACTGCCGACGACGCGTCCGTACAGGACTTCGCGGCATTGCCACGCGCCGCGCAGCGTTTCCTAACGTCGGCCTTGCAAGCAGAACTCGAAAAGTTCGCCCAGGAGTCGCGCGGGCTTTCGCCAGCAGAGCGGCGCGAACGCCGCCTGGTACTGACCAGAAAGTGTGCAGGGATTCCGACGTTGCTGGCCCGCGTCGATCGCGTGGCGTCGTCGCTGGCCACGCCGATCGACCAGTTCCCCGATGCGCAAAGTGATGCACGGGCGTTGGCCGACGAACTGTTGGCCGCCGGGACCTTGCCACCGGCCGAGCGCGCCATCCGCCGACAAGCAAACCTGGCGACTCTCTCGGGCGAAGTCGTGCGGTGGCGCACCGCGGCGGTGCAGCTGCGGGACGACTATTCGGATATCGCAGCGTGCGATCCGCGTTACGTCAACTACCTTGCTACGCGGCCATCGCGCAGGCGGCTTCGTCGGCAGAGAATCGCCGAGGCACGCCGCAATCGCCGAGGGGGAGCGGCTGTCGCCAAGCTACGCCGCAGCACGTTTCCCTTGCTGTTCGGCGCATTCATGCTGCTTGCGTTGCCCTTGGGGTGGTTTGTCGAATCGCGCAAACCTAGCCCTCCTCCCATAAATCCCGTGCCGATGTACACCGTGCCAAGCGCCGTCAATCGGGATAAGGTCGAAGTGGCGAAAGAAATAATTCAGCGTCTATATGAGGGGTCGCAAGAGCGCAAACAGCAGGGGCTTGCTCCTCAGCCGCTGCCGAATCCGAATGAATCGCTGAGCGACTTCGAGCGCCGCCGCCAATCGGCGTTCGAACGTCGCCATCGCCGCGAGCGCAATTTGAAGGACGCCAATCGGTTGCACATCTTGGTTCCCGATCGCAATGGCAAACAGGAATAACGCAGCGTGAAGCCGTTACCGGAAGACATGCGTGAATGGCCGCGTGATCCCCGTCAATTGTTGGGGGTCAAGCCGGGCGCCGACGCGCGCGAGGTGAAGCGAGCTTACGTACGGCTCATCAAGATTTACAAGCCGGAGCACTATCCCAAGGAATTCCGACGCCTGCGCGACGCCTACGAAGCACTTCAAAGGCTCGCCACTGGGCAGAATTGGATCATTGACCAAGGTCACGTTTCGATTTCGTTCGACGTCCCGCCAACCGCACAGATTACCGTTACGTCTACGCCGAATAACGATTCGGCCCCGACTGATCCCGGACCAGTAGCGCCAACGTCAGAGAGGATTATCCCAGCCGATCCCTTCGAGAGCGCCTGGAAGGAAGCCCTGGCCGGCAATGTCGATAGCGCGTACGCGGACATCTCGAGACGTGTCCTGGCCGGGGATCAACCCGAAGAGGCGTATCTGCGTCTGTACTGGCTGGCGTTCACCTATCCGCAGGCCTCGCCGGCTCGCACCGCGCTCGATTGGTTAACACAGGGATTGCGCGTTCACGGGCTGTCGTCGCGATTGGGGGCGATATTTCGTCAACGCCTGCAGGCCTCGCCGCAGGAGGCCCTGCTGGAGCCTGTCGAGCAACTTGTGCTCGCGCTCTCCGACCCGCGCGACATCGCGGACCTACTCGATTGCCGTTGGCGTGCTTGCCAGCGTCTGGGCCACGGTCAGACAACCCGCCCATCCTTATGCGTGGAGACCATGACGCGCGACATCGAGTCCTCGGCCGCGCGCATCCTGGCCGTCGACGAGTTGATCTGGGCCAACTTACTCTTTCGTGCGATCGAGCATGCCGCATGGGACAAACGCGAGCCGCATGCCGACTTTGTCCAGACGCTGAGTCGTCAACTCAACGGCGCCCACCATTTGCACTCGCGGCTCGAAACGACCTTTGACGAAAGCGAAAGATTGCTGCGCGATGCCCGTACATGGCGCGGACTTTATCGCATTAAAAGTTCCCCCTGGACGTCCAGTATCGCGCCGCACATCCTCGACTTTGTTCAGGCATCCGTACTTTTCCCGGCGGCCGAGCTGGAGCAGGATGCGCGTCAACTCGCTGCGCGGATCGTCGAATCTCCCAATAGCGCGCTCAAAGTCCTCGACGCACTGGCCACGGCGTCGCCTCTTCTGGCCGCCCGCGTCAGCAACACCCTCTATCAGGTCGGATGTCATTGCGATTTGCCCGAGCTGGATACATCGCGTTCCGGCCTGGCGATGGTGGCTCGGAACTTCGTCTACGAAAGCCCCTGGTATAAATACCAAAAGTTTCGCCACGCGCTTCTGAGTTTCTGCTGCGAAGAGGCCATTGCGCCTTCCGACATCGCAGAACTGATTGACGAAGATCCGGAGCTGGTTACCGGCTCTCGGCGGCGGCTGTCTAACGCCATCAGCGCCGATCGGACGCTCGAGTGCGTGTATCTAGCGCACCGTATTTTCGGCGAGGTCTGAGCTATCAGCTGTCGCAGCCCGCGCAAGCTGTTTGCCATTCCGCAAAATACCAGGCCCGGCTATCATCTGGCGGCCCTGACGGTCGCAGCGACCGCTGCGCGCCGTTCGGGAGCATGGCCGTGCCGGATGATCGACGCCGCACGGACCTGACGATTTCGCGCGGAGTCTTTCTGGATGCGGATCTGCTTTTACACCGAAACGGCCCTGCCGAAGCTGGGTGGCCAGGAGCTGGTGATTGACGCCCTGGCGCGGCAGTTCCTTGCGCTGGGACACGAACCACTGGTGCTGGCGCCGCCGCCCAAACGCCGCCGCGTCGCCGCGCACGATGCGCAGTTGCCCTACCCGGTGCTGCGGCATCCGCGTTTTGTTTCGACGCGCTACTTTGTCGAATGGTATGCGACCTTTCTGCGACGCGCGTTTCGTCGCCATGCGTTCGATGTGTTGCACTGCCACTCGATTTATCCGTGCGCCTACCTGGCGTCGCTGTGCCGGGACGAGTTCGGCGTGCCGCTGGTGATTACCAGCCACGGCGGTGACGTGCATGCCGCCGGGCGACGCCTGGCCAAGCCCGGCATCCCTGCTCGGTATGAGCGCAGCCTGGCCGCGGCCGATGCCCTGATCTCGATCAGCAAATTTACGACCGCGGGGTACCAGCGGCTTTGTCCGACCGCGACTACGATCGAAGCCATCCCGAATGGCGTCGATCTCGCGCCGTTTGCCCAGACGCTAGCCCGGCCCGAACAGTTGTCGTCAGCGATTCCGGCCGGCGAGTACATCCTGTTCCTCGGGCGATTGAATCGTCGCAAAGGGGTTGACGTGCTGGTCGATGCCCTGGCGCAACTGCCGCCACACTTGTCCACGCCGCTAGTGATCGCCGGCGATGGCGACGAACGCACGGCGCTTGCCGCGCAATGTGCGCAGCTAGGCCTCGCGGGACGCGTCCATTTCGTCGGCGCTGTCAGTGGCGCCGCCAAGGTCTGGTTGTTGCAGAACTGCCGCTTTACCGTGATTCCGTCGCGCACCTGGGAGGCGTTTCCGCTGGTCGTGCTCGAAAGCTTCGCCGCCGGCAAGCCAGTCGTCGGCACGATGATCCCTGGCCTGGCGGACCTGGTCACGCCGGATCAGACGGGTTTGCTCGTGCCGCCGGAATCCCCAACGGCACTCGCCGCCGCGCTCGCGGAATTACTATCCGATGAATCGGTCACGCACGGTTACGGCCGTAACGCCGCGCAGATCGTGCAAGAATTCGACTGGCGACACATCGCCCGGCAGCATCTCGACCTCTACTCCCGCCTGCGCGGCGGAGGCGTCTCGGAATCGCGCTCGATCAAGTCCGTTCCACAGGCGATGGCCCGGCAGTCAACGATCATGCCCTCGCGGTCTGATGCCGAGTTCGCACGTCGCTAGGCCGGCGCGACTGTTCCTGAGAAGCGATCGGGTAACCCGCGATCGTGGCAACCGGATCGGAATCCCACGGCGCTCGCATCTTGTGCCGCCGCGATGGGCAGGCGACGATTGTTTTTACGAGCAGGGCCGTGCGTCTGGTGTAAGACGCGTCACGGGAAATCGCCAGCGAGGTTGGGCGTGAATTCGCGGGCAACATCGAAACGCAATCCCGCCTCGCCCGTGCCCGCACGCTTTTCGCTGCCGACGGCTTTAGCGGTCGGTGCGCTGTTGGCTTTGTTCCTAATCTTGGGACTGAGCGCCATCGGGCAGAAGTCGCCTGCGTACGACGAACCGATTCATCTCACCGGCGGCATCAGCGATTGGACCACGCATGATTACCGGATCCTGCCCGAGAGTGGGCATCTGCCGCAACGATGGTGCGCCCTGCCCGCCTGGCTAGGGGGCTCTCGGTTCCCATCGCTCGAAGACCCGTCGTGGCGCACGCTGCACGAATGGGATTTCGCCGAGCTGTTGTTCTTTCGCTCGGGCAATGACGTCGATCGCCTGCTGGTACAGGGGCGCGTGATGACGGCGCTCTTGGCCGTGGGGCTGGCATTGATCGTCTATGCCTGGTCGCGAGCCTTGTTCGGCCCTGGGGCCGGTTTGTTTAGCCTGGCGCTGTTCGTCTTTTCGCCGACGATGCTCGCCCACGGCTTCTTGATCACCTCGGACATGGCCACGGCATTGTTTTTCACCGCCGCGGTCGGGGCGTGGTGGTTACTGCTGAAACGCGTGTCGGCCGGCACGCTGGTCGCGGCCTGGCTGGCACTGTCGGGTTTGTTCTTGTCGAAATTCTCGGCGCCGACGATCGTACCGATGGGCGCGGCGCTTTTGGTTGTGCGACTTTGCCATCGCGCCCCTTCGCTTGTGCAGCTTGGTCGCACCTGGGAGGTATCTGGGAAGGGCCGGCTCCTGGCCCTCTATAGCGCGGTCGTCGCGGTGCTTGTGCTAATGGTCGCCTTTTCGATTTGGACGGCCTTCGGCTTCCGCTATTCACTTCTCAATCCGGCGATCGCGCAGCCGGACGAGCAAGTCCCCTGGCAGGACGTTGCCACCGGCTCGGCAAGGACCGACGCGGGCATTGGTTTTGCGCGCGAGCATCGTCTGCTGCCCGAGGCGTACTTGTTCGGCTTCAGCCATACCTTGCACCTGGCGTCCGATCGCAATGCGTTCCTGAACGGGGAGGTGCGCCGCGGCGGCTGGCTCGCCTTCTTTCCGTATTGTTTTGCCACGAAGACGCCGCTGGGGCTGTTTGTGCTTCTGGTGTCCGCCGCAGGTGCGATAGGGATCAAATTGCGCAGTGGTCATTCGGGAAGCGCCCCCGATTCAGCAAATGATAATCGCCTGGCGCTGCTCTACGAGATCGCGCCGTTGTTGGTGCTGCTCGCCGTGTATTGGGGCGTTGCGCTCGCCAGTCATCTGAATATCGGGCACCGGCATTTGCTGCCCGTGTATCCGCCGCTTTTTATTCTGGCCGGCGCTGCCGTTACGTGGATAACGCCCGCCCCCCAGCGCGCCAACCCGCGATCGACTCCTGTGATGAGCGCCGTTGTCGCCGCGGCGCTCGCATTTACCGCGTTCGAAGCGATCTGGACCTGGCCGAACTATCTGGCCTACTTCAATCTGGCAGTCGGTGGACCTGGGAATGCATACCGCCATCTGGTCGATAGCTCGCTCGATTGGGGGCAGGATCTCAAAGGGCTGAAATCTTGGCTCGACGCGCATCCGCAGGACGCGACCAATCGCGAGCGGGTTTACCTGTCGTACTTCGGCCCCACTCCGCCTGAGCTGTATGGCATCGAGGCCGTGCGGCTGCCGTCACATCCTGATCGTTGGCAGCCTGCCGTGCCGCGGCCGCTGACCGGCGGCACGTATCTGATCAGCGCCACGATGCTCCAGTGTGTGGCGATCCCGTACTCGGGCCTGTGGAATCAATCGTACCAGCAACAGTACGAGCAACTGCGCGAACGAGTCGAGAGCTTCCAAGCACGCTCCGGCACCCAGGCAGGGCTCGCCGAACTAATGCGCGAAGCGCCCGAGAGTACCTGGGCCAAAGTTTTCTGGGCGTACGAAATGCTGAGATTCAGTCGGTTGGCCAGTTTCTTGCGCCAACGCGAACCGGACGACGAAATCGGCTACTCGATCCTCGTCTATCGTTTGACCGACGACGACGTGGCCCGTGCCCTGGACGGCCCGCCAGGCGAAATGCTCGAACGGCCCGAGATCGAAGCCGAGGACATCCGCCGCGGCTTGAAACCGCCCGCGCCCGGTTAAGGCAATTAGCCACCGAGTGCACCGAGGCCACAGAGATTCTTGAAATACAATGTGCGGCTACCAGCGCGCGTCCACCAATCTGCGAAATCTGTGTCATCTGCGGATGGATTCTTTGCGTCCTGCATTCGTCGAAACGAATACATGATCGATCCGCAGATTGCGCGGATGGACGCAGATTGAAGAACCTCGGCGATCTCTGTGCCCTCGGTGGCAAATTCCAGAACTAAGGGATTCAGCCACCGAGCACACAGAAGTCACAGAGGTTTTTTGGTGAGAATGGATGACACGCTCTGGCCGCTTAGGCGACCTTGTCGGGCACGGTAAACGGTGCTCGGTAGTTGCGTGTCAGCAGTGCTACGGCGTCCTCGTCTCCGGTGATCGTCTCGTTCGGCCCGTCCACGGTGAGCTTGCGGCCTAGCCGATACTTGAGCCCTTCGAGCGGGATCGAGTTGGTCTTGCCGAGGTACTCTTCCATCCGCGCCAAGGTCTCGTACGCCTCGGCATTGTCGCCGAACGATTTGGTCTGCGGCACGAAGGGAGTCTCTTCGCCCAACCGATACGACATGTTCGCCAAATGGCACAGGGCGCTGGAGTAATGCCCTTCCAGGATGTCGGCGTTCAGGTCGGACTGTTGCCGGCTGCGCACCGCCTCGATGAAGTTCTGGAAGTGGCCGCCGCCGGGGCCGCGCGGCGCGCTAGCGATCGGCTGTGCTTCGGTGCTGTCCTTGGGATAGAACTTCCCTTCGGTCACCAGGCCCCCTTCGCAATGGAAGAAGTTGCCGACCTTCTCGCCGTGGAAGTCGGGCGTACGCAGGCCGCGCACCTCGAAGATCAACTGCGTATCGCCGAAGTCCATGACCGAGATCTGCGAATTCGGCGTCTGTCCTTGATCTTCGTAACCGAAGCGACCGCCCAGGCTGACGACGCTCTTCGGCAGCGTGGCACCGGGAATACCCCAGCGGGCGATATCCATCTGATGAACGCCCTGGTTGCCGATGTCGCCGTTGCCGGTGTCCCAGAACCAGTGCCAGTTGTACGGCACCAGGTTCTTGTGATACGCCTGTTGGGGCGCGGGGCCGAGCCATAGGTTGAAGTCCAATTGCGGCGGCGGATCCGACGGCTGCTGAGTCTTGATGCTGCCGCGTCCCTTGTAGCACAGGCCGCGCGATACCAAGAGCTTGCCCGCGGCGCCGCTCTTAATGAAGTCCACGGCGCCGGCCCAACCGTTGCTCGAACGGCTTTGCGTGCCGTGTTGCACGATGCGATTGTGCTTGCGCGCTGTTTCGACCGCGATCCGCCCTTCATGAATGTTGTGGCTGACCGGTTTTTCGACGTACACATCCTTGCCGGCTTGGCAGCCCCAAATCGTCATCAGCGAATGCCAATGGTTGGGCGCTGCGATCGTGATGGCATCGACATTCGGATCGTCGAGCACCTCGCGAATGTCTTTGACCAGCTTCGGCGTGACGCCGGTCTTTTCCTTGATCGTGTCGACCGGGATCGGCGAGCCGGGGATCCGCGTGCCGAAAGCACGTTCGTCCGGATCGACCAGGTACACGATCTCGACCCCCTTCATGTTCGAAAACTGCTTAACGTGCTCGCGGCCACGGCCGTTCAGCCCGGCGATCGCGATGCGGATGGTGTCGTTCGGCCCCAGGTCGCGCGCTGCCGACCGTCTGCCGGCCATGGCGAAGGTGGACATGCCTCCGGCGGCAACCAGCGACTGCTTCAAAAACGTACGGCGAGTCGAACTCGACATGGCGAGGCCTTTCGTATTTTCTGGTGGGGCGGACGGCAGGACCCAGGCGTGTGCGGCACCGATACGTGCCGGCAGGAGCAAGCCGGATTCAAGAACCCTCGGGCGTTTCCCGCTCGCAAACGGCCGGGGCTCCGACAATCGGCTTCCCCGTAGGCTACCCGCACGCCCATCGGCTGGCAACTATTTCGGGCCGACCGCAGGGTGGGTGAACGGCCGTCGTTGATACGGCAAGCCGGACTGCAAAGGGCTACGGTTCGAGCGGTTTTCCTGGAAACGCGTGGAAGAACCTGCCCGTAACACTCGGCCCCGGGAGGTACAAAATCCGGCTCGCCGCGCATGACGCCCCCTGAAGCAGCTTTCTTTCACGCAATCCTGGTCCGGCGCTCACCATCCGCTCACGCGGCTTCGATAGAGTGCCAGCACGGCGCATGACTCGCCGGTGGTCCCTGTCATTTTTTCCGTAGGGAGGAGACCATGCTCGTGCTGACCAGAAAAACCGGGCAAGCCATCCGGATTGGCGAAACGGTAACGATTACCGTGGTTCAGCTCTCTCGACATCGAGTCCGCATCGGCATCGACGCCCCCGACGCCGTCACCGTGCATCGCGGCGAGATCTTCGAGCGCATCCAGCAATCGCTGCTATCCGACGGAATCACCGTCGAAATGAGCACGGCGAAATCTTCCGCGCGCTAGCAGCAGCCGATTTCGTTGGCTGAATTAAGCAAACGTGTGCGTCGAGGACGCAGCGGCGTATTGCGCCGCAGATGTTACTGATGCATTCCGTCTCGCAACAGCGCGGTGTGATCTCGATCCGTTGGCAACCTGTCTACAAAAGTTCGACTTTTCAACTTCGACCTTCAGTCTTGTTCGCACATTATTGGGGAAGTTTGCCGTGACTTTGCCGGTCGTGCGGGTTGCGCCGCCACGTTGTTACGGTCGTAGTGGTGCATTCGCCCCACAAGTGTAAGAAGCGCTCACGGCAATTGCGCAGAACTATTGATCGCTTTGCAATTGCTGTTAAATTCAAAGTTCAAGGCACGTGAACAGGCATCTCAAGAGTGCAGGTTGGGTCATCCACACTATGTCAGAAGCTTCATATTCACGATCGGACGAGGTCGATCACTTGTTGCGCAACGCGCAGTTGCGTGACGAGCTTGAGCCATTCCTCGACGACTCGATCAGCCAGTTGAACGTCGGCGAGCTCCCCACGCGCGTCGAGAACGAATACCTGGCCAGCATGCTGGCCTGGGAGCGGGCGCCCGTTTTGCCGATCGGCGAATGGTTCGAGCCAAAGCTCGAACTGCCCCGCCCTGACGCGCTGAACGACGAGCAACTGCACGATCTTTTGTGGGACACGATCCAGCGGCTGTACGACAAGCGGATCGTGCTTGACTTCACCGATCACTTGTCGGATCGGCAACTCTATTGCCTGATCTATCGGGACATTCTGTCGTCGCCGGAAAAGAAGCTGGAGCGGTCGGACAATTATCTTCACTGGGATTGCGCCGATGCCGGCGGCGATCCCGAAGTCTGGCTGCGCTATTACGCCAGCGAAGAAGACCGCCGCGGCTGGAAAGAATCGGGCTCCGGCCCGTTGCCACCGGTCGCGCCGCTTCCCTTCCCGCGCCAACTTCCGCGCCGACCGCTGTAGTCGTAGCAATCTGTGGTTGTAGGGTGCGTCCTCGACGCACCAAGCTTTGTCGTCCGCAGTTTGCGCCGATTTTCGCAGATTAGAAGAAGCTGCGTCGCAGCGTCACTATGACAGCGCACATTGCGCCGCAATCGTGCCATGCTTTTTCCGCGATAGCGGAATAAGCATGCAACATCAGTCGCTCTTCCTCACTTTGCGTTCGCGGCTTCGTCGAAGAACTGAAACACCTCGGGCAGCGATTCTTGGACGATCAGCAAGTGTTCGACGTCGGGGTATTCGCGGAATACGACCTTCTCGACTCCCGCTTTGCGCAAGTTGCTGACTAATCGTTCGACGCCCGCGAGCGCGAAGTCCTCTCGGCCCGCGGCTACGTAATACGGCAGCAGCTTGATGGCGTCGCTCGGCTTCACGACACCGCCACCGCCTAGCGCAGCCACCGCCGTGTAGAAATCAGGTCGGGCTTGCGCTGCCGCCGTGGCTTGCAGTGCCCCCATGGAATGCCCTATCAGGTACACGTGCTCTCGATCGATCGCGTAGTTCTTACCGAGCGCTTCGACCAGTTGCTCGACGGGCAACAGCCCAAAACCTTCGGTTCTCGGCGAGACGACGATCCAGCCACGGTGCTGACACTCGTTCTTAATGGCTCCCTCGCCGTAACCATCGAAGAACAAGTTCTCACTTCCCCCCGCACCGTGTAAGGCCACGACTAACGGACTGGCCCCGTCCGCCTCGGCTGCCGGTGGCACGAAGATTCGCACGGGCCAGGACTGGTCGCCGATCGGTACGCGCAACCAGAATTCGCCGGCGCGTGCGCTATTATAAAACGTCTCGCCGGTTTTGGTCGTGGCGATCGCCTGTTCGATCTCGGACATCAAGCGTGCGGCCGGATATTCGGTCTCGAGCACGTCGCCGCCGGCCAATCCGGTGAGAAGTTTCACCAGCGCGATTATCGATTCACGATCGATGCTCCTCGCGTCTTTCGAAAAGTCGAGCGCGGCAGCGGCGGCAGCCAGGCGTGCTGAAAGATTCTTCACCAGCGAGAATCGATACGCGGCGGACGCCAGTCGACCATTCTTGTCATCGATCACAACACTTAGGGCGAAATCCCCTTCGCCCAGGCCGGCGAGGGGCATCGAAATATCGCTCGGAAGTTGCTCGATCGGGAACTCAACTTTCACGGGCCGTGGCTCACCAACTCGCTCGATCGAGGCTACGACGCGCGCCCCCGCTGGCACCGACGACCCTGTTTCGTACAGCTCGCGAATCGCAACCGTGAGCGTCGTATCATCCGCGTCGAGTAGCCGTCTGCTGAATTCGAGGTAAAGCGATTCGGCCCAGAGCACGTCGGACGGATAATCGTCGGAGTGAGCGAGCGCCAGTCGCGCTTCACCTAGCGATCGGACGGCTGCGATTTGCTTGCCGCCCAAAAACTGATTGACGGCTTGCTTCAGCGGTGCAATCGCACGTCGACGTGCCACCGTATCGGACGTTTGTCGCCAGGCGCTTTCGAATTGGCGCAACCGGCGCCCCGATTCGTAGCGAATCGCCCGTGGAGCAACTTCGTCTGCGACCACATCGCCGCAGAGCGTCGCCAGAACTAGCCAACAGCAGAAAACCGTGGCTCGCGCGCTCGCGTAACAAGTTTTCATTGTCGCCCCGACACTACATTACGCAGTAGTTGTAGGGTGCGTCCTCGACGCACCGGCTTCTATTTTGATAACACGTTGTCAATTCACGACCAGAGTAGCATCGGCGTGTCACGGATACACCATACGAGTTTCAAGCAAGACCGCCATCCGCACCGTTACCGCCGGGGCCAAAATTTCCGTATATTCGGCTTTCGTTCGATGCTTGCCAGCATGTGCATCGATCGCATGCGGCGACCAGCGATTTTCCTGAGATGGAGAGCCAAGTAGACCACCAAGGCGTAACAGTAACCAACCAAAGGCTTGTAGTTCCTAACGGTGTACCATGCGAAGCTCTGTTTCGGATTGCGAAACCAGTCGGAAGTTTCCTGACGAAGCGGTTGCGAGATGCTTTCAGCCCGCGAGACTTCCAATTCAAAACAACGTGCCCACGTAGGCAAATCACCAAGGCCGTCGGGCTCACTCTTTCCCTCGTATGCGATAACCCAGTAATGCGACTCGGGCTCAGCTTCTATGTTTTCCAGGGTTGCGCTGCAGAGATAGTTACGAGTTCGCTGCTTACCCTCAAGCGCATTGAGCAGCGGATCATCGTAGGGCTCAAGGTACCCAACCCAACATGGCAGCTTGTCAGACGAGACTACCTGCCCTTCAGCCCGACAGAGATTTGCCTCCTTTTGAAGAATTAGGGCTGGCATCCACATGCGTGGCACGTGATCAGCAACGACAATCCCGCCGCCAAATGGACCATCGATGAAAGAACAGGGAGCGATAGTATCGGGATAACCTAATGCCCACCAGCCTTTCGTAGGATCGAGGTATCCGCTTTCCAGCGGATTGGCGAGCAGCCGTGGCAAGTCCGCCCACTTGTAGCTCAACTCAGCCCATGAGGGGTAAACAACGTATTTCGTGTCGGGCTCGGCGCGAAGCATGGAGATACGATGCGACGTTTATTGCAGATTGTCAATCAGCGAGGGACGTCCTCGACGCACCGCCTTATCGATCTGAAAACACTTGCCAAGTTGTGGGCAGAATCGATGTGGTGTGTCGCGGACACACCCTACGGATCTTGCTGGCCGCGCGGCGTGAACACACCGGCCGCTGCAGTCCTGTAACTACTTGGCTTTGCGCGCCGTTTCCGTTGCCGGCTCGCCTGGATGGTATGGCTTGCGGCTGGCTGCTTTCACATCGTCCCAATAGAACAGGTGCGGCTTCGTTTTCGTTTCGGACAATAGCTTGGCCTGATCGAAATAATGAGGCGAGTTCGGGTCGCCGCTCGAGCCGAATTGCAGCAACGTTCCGCCTGTGATCTTCTCGCCGAATTCGAACACGCCCAGGTAGGTCAGACCGACCACGCCGTAGTGCTTCTTCAGCGACTTCACGAACGGAATCTGAATCGTGGGCGTGTAATATTGCGTGAACACGACGCCCATGGGCCCGTGCGAGCCGATGCACGGCAAGCTGGGCAGGGCATCGTCGAACGGGATATCAATCAGCTCGGCCACGTCGGCATGTCGCTGGATGCGATAGACATCGCCGTACGCGACCTTCCAGGTGCCGTAGGTCGTTTGCAATTTCGACGCCGCTTGCACGAGCGCCGCCAGTTGCAGGGCAACATCTCCCTGATAGGCCTGCTTCATCGTTTCGCCGGGATAGTTGCTGCCGTACAGGTCTTCGTACCATTCGACGCACAACGGAGCCTGCGTCGACTCGTTCGTCACGCGGAAATCCCAGTCGAGCAAATGCGCCAGGTACGGCGCCACGCGTTCGGCCAGTTGCGGATCGCTGACCTTCAGCGTCTCGAGCGCCCGGGCGTATTTCGGCAGCTCGACCTGCGCCCAATACAACGTCGTGTCGAAGGCTGATCGTTCGACGTCGGCCAGCGTCACGTCGTGCATGTTGCGCAGGATTTGCCGCGAGATCTTGGCCCGTCGCTTATCGTCGTTTTTATCCTCGGCCATGTAATTGGGAAAATTCCCAAGCGGCGCATTGCCGTCGTCAGTCACCGTGAAAGGGCTCGAATTGCAGTTCTGCACAAAGCCCGAGGGGGGATTCAGCACCTGCGGCAATTCGTCGACCGTGTGATAGCCCTGCCATTCGGTGCGTGGATCGCTGCCGTCGACCGGTTTGCTCCAGTCGAATTGTGGATCGCGCCGCGGAATTGTGCCGTTGTAGAGATAGAAAATGTCGCCGTGCCGGTCCGCATAGACGGCGTTCATGATCGCGAAGTTCAACGTCCCCATGCCGCGTTTGAAGTCGTTGACGTTTTTCGCCCGCATCAGGATGCTCATCTGCCGCAATAGCAGTGCGTCGTACAGCTTGCCGATCTGCGCGGTAAACTGCGTCTTCCCTTCCTTGGCCACGATCGGCCCGTGATGGGTCTTCCGGAAGGTGTACGTCTTGTCCTTGACGGTCACGCCTTGCCGTACACGTACCGTCTCTTTCCATTCCGTGGCCTTCCGATAACCATCGCCATAGCGGTACTTCAACGGATCGTTCGGATCGTCGAACGTTTCACGCCATACGTCGGCGATGTCCGGTTCGTTGACCGTGAAACTCCAACCGGCGTCCTCGTTGTGGCCGATCGTCGGTAACGGGCTGCCGAAGAACGTCGAGCCGCTGAAATTCCACCCTTCGCCGCTGCGCAGATGCGCTTCATACATTTGGCCAAAGCCGAACCACGGCTGGTGCGGATTTGCCATCAGCATCGCGTGTTTATTCTTGGTGCGCGACGGGGCGATCGCCCAGGCGTTCGATCCCACCGCGCCCGAGATCGAGGGGGTCGTGCGCGGCATGAAATTGCTCGATAGCCGCGTGTAGCGAAAGCACAGCTCGATCGTTAGCTGCCGGCCGAACGCCAGCACGTACCACGGCTCAAAGTGCTTGAGCAGACGCGGCTTCACCTCGGGGTGGGTCGCCAGGTAGTAGTTCAATCCGTCAACGTACGATTCGCAGATCACCTTTACGTCCGGCTCGAGCTGATCGTAATCTTGCTGCGAGCGCGGCACGATCTCGTAGGCGCGATTCAACAAGTCGGAGTTCAGCCCCTTCGGACCGAGAATCTCGGCATATCGTCCCAGGCCGAGAATGTAGGTGTCCTCGATCTGCCAGAAAAAATCCTCGGCCTGCGCGTAAGCGAAGCCGAAGATCGTGGCGGCGTCGTTCTCGCCGTCGATGTGCGGCGTCCCGTAATTGTCGCGATAGATCACGACCTTGCTGGCCAATTCTTCTTGCTTGGCCGAAACAGGCGCCGTCGCATCACCGGCCGCGTACACAACCGGCGAGGTAATGAGCAACATGATGGCCGGCGTCAAGCAGCACACCGGCAGCAACATCCAATCGGCCCGCTTCGCTCGAAACGCGCCACCAGCAGCCGACAGGAAAGTCATAACCAGTCCTCACTCGATAGACAGAGAATCGACGCCGCGCCCAGGATTTGTTCCTGAAGCGAACACGGCAGCCGCCGTTCGGTTCGCGCAACCGCCCAGGCACAAAGGACACAGGCGCACGGAAACAGGCCAGGATCGACGGGGCGCCGGTGCCGTAGATAGGATCGCCGAGACCGCGGCGCACGGACCGGAACGTTGCTCCAGGTTCCACATCCTTGCGAAAACTCCTGCCGATCTCGATCGAGCGCGCCCCAGTAATCGCTCGACGCCGCAAGCCTAACAAACAGGCTCTGTGAAATCCAGGCGCGGCCCTCATCGCGCGATAGCGCCCGACTGCACTAAAACGTGATTTTCCACGGCGTTGCGCAGCGCCGATGGTCGTGAATCGACCGCGTACCTGCGATTGCCAGTGGGAGGGGTTAAACCTATACTTCTGGCGGCCGTGCCTCTGTGCGCACCTCCTACTGCCGACTCACTGCTGGTCGCCCTGTTCGACCGGTCTTGCCTGGCCGCCTACCCTTGCCCAATGCCCCAGATTAAGTTCATCCCGATCGACCAGGCTCAGGCACCGCTCTTCGTAGGGGTCGACCTGGGAGGAACCAGCATCAAGGTCGGCGTTGTCGACGACCTCGGCCGGCCCCTGTCGTGGTTGAGCGTGGATACCGACGCCACGAAAGGGCCCGAAGATGGCGCCCGCCGCATGGGCGCCGCGGTGCATCAGGCTCTGGAAAAAGCGGGGGCTCGGCCCGATCAGGTGGCCCGCATCGGACTCGGTTCCCCCGGCACGATGGACATTCCGGCCGGCATGCTGCTGGATCCGCCGAACCTGGCCGGCTGGACCAATTTCCCGATTCGCGACCGCCTGGCTTCGCACGCCGGCCTGCCGGTCAGCTTCGAAAACGACGCCAATGCCGCCGCCTACGGCGAGTTTTGGGTCGGCAGCGGATCTGCCCTGCGCAGCATGGTTATGTTCACCCTCGGCACCGGCATCGGCTGCGGCATCGTTGTCGACGACATGGTGCTGCGGGGCGAGCATAGCCACGGCGCCGAGTGCGGGCATGTTATTATTGACTGTCGCCCTGACGCACCGCTTTGCTCGTGCGGGCAGCGTGGCCACCTCGAGGCGTTTTGCAGCGCCAAAGGGGTCGTCCGCCGCGTGAACGAAGCTCTGGCCGAAGGGCGCCCCACGTCCTTGACCCATTTGGGCAAAGAACCGATCACACCGCTGCTGCTCGCCCAGGCCGCCGAGGCAGGGGACGAACTGGCACTGGAACTCGTACTCGAGACCGCGCGGTACCTGGCCGTGGGAGTCGTCAACTTGATGCACACCATCGACCCTAACGGCATCGTGCTGGGCGGGGCGATGACATTTGGTGGCCACGAAAAACCGCTCGGCAAGAATTTCCTCGAAACCGTGCGGTCCGAAGTGCGCCGCCGTGCGTTTCCCGTGCTGGCCGAGAAAACCGTCATCGATTTTGCCTCGCTGGGGGGCGATGCGGGTTTCATCGGCGCCGCCGGAGTCGCCCGGCAAGAGCATCTCCGTCAGGAACAAGCCTGATCAGCCCGGGCAGGGAACGAACCGTGACGGCCGTCGCGCCGCCTCGCTCTCTCCCTTGCTCGAAGTACTAACGTACAAGAGTTCAATAACAGTTGGACAAGGGAAGGCCGACGTTGGCAAAGCTCGAAAGCAAACACATCCGCAATTTCTCGATCATTGCCCACATTGATCACGGCAAGAGCACGCTCGCCGATCGATTGTTGGAAGTGACCGGCACCGTCGCCAAGCGCGAGCTGCGCGAGCAGACTCTGGACGACATGGATCTGGAACGCCAGCGCGGCATCACGATCAAGGCCCGCGCCGTGGCCATGCCGTTTGTCCACAACGGCCAGAAATACGAGCTGAATCTGATCGACACGCCGGGTCACGTCGATTTTCAGTACGAGGTTTCGCGCAGCCTCGCCTGCTGCGAGGGGGCGCTACTGCTGGTCGACGCTTGCCAAGGGGTCGAGGCGCAAACGGTTGCCAACGCCTTGGCCGCGATGGCCAGCGATCTGTCGATCGTGCCGGTGCTCAATAAGATCGACCTAATCAACGCTCGGCCCGACGAAGTCATGCAAGAGATGGAGACCGTGCTCGGCATCGATCCCGCCGACGTTCTGCCGGCCAGCGGAAAGACGGGCAAAGGGGTCGAAGCCGTGCTCGCGGCCGTCGTCGAGCGGATCCCGCCCCCCTCGGGTGATCCCGAGTCGCCGCTGCAGGCGATGGTTTTCGATTCGCATTACGACGAGTTCCGCGGCGCCATCACCTATGTCCGTGTAATGAATGGCACGGTCCGCAAGAATCAGAAAATCCGCTTCATCAAAACCGGCTACGTCCACGAGGTGCTCGAACTGGGCCAGTTCGCGCCGCAACGGCGTCCGTGCGATCAATTGCAGGCCGGGCAAGTCGGCTACTTGATTTGCAATATCAAGACGCTCAATCAAGTCCACATCGGCGATACCGTCACCACCAACGGCGAGCCCGCGGGCGTGGCGCTCCCCGGCTATCAAGAACCTAAGCGGATGGTCTTTTGCGGGCTTTACCCGTCAGACGGCCAGGACTTCGAAGAGCTGCGCGACGCGCTCTCGAAGCTCGCGATCAATGATCCCAGCTTCGAGTTCGAGCCCGAGACGAGCGACGCACTGGGCTTCGGTTTCCGCTGCGGCTTTTTGGGCCTGCTGCACATGGAGATCGTGCAGCAGCGATTGGAAGGCGAGGCCGATCTCGACCTGGTGCAAACGGCTCCCAACGTCACGTACGAGATCCTCACGAAGAACGGCGAAACCATGCGGATTTACAATCCGCAAAAAGTTCCCGACGCCGGCGAGATCGAAGAATTCCGGCAACCGATTGTGCGCGTCAGCTTCGTGCTGCCCAGCGAAGTGATCGGCCCGGTGATGCAGCTCTGCAACGACCGCCGCGGCATCTATGTCCGCACCGAATATTTGTCTCCGACCCGTGCCATGCTGGTCTACGACCTGCCGCTGGCCGAGGTGATCTACGACATGCACGACAAGCTGAAAAGTTGCACGCGTGGCTACGGCACCATGGACTACGAGCTGCTGGGGTATTACCCGGCCGATCTGGTGCGCATGGATATTCTGGTCGGTGGCAACCGGGTCGATGCGCTGTCGATCATTTGCGATCGCAAGGACGCCGACCGTCGCGGCCGGGCCGTTGTCAAGAAACTGCGCAGCGAGATCGACCGCCACATGTTCGAAGTCGCGATCCAAGCGGCCATCGGCAGCCGCATCATCGCCCGCGAAACAATCTCTGCCATGCGCAAGAACGTCACGGCCAAATGCTACGGCGGCGACATCACCCGCAAACGCAAACTGTGGGCCAAGCAGCGCGAAGGCAAGAAGCGGATGAAATCGGTCGGCAGCGTCGACATCCCCCAAAAGGCCTTTCTCGCCGTGCTGGATACCAGCGGGGAGTAGCCGCCTTACGTCGGCGCAGGCAAGCTAACCACCACCTTCTCGAGAGATCCGCATGCGGAGGAAAACGGAAGTCTCTCTAGTGGTTACCAGCAAGAGGATGTCGCTTGCAGAGTTGGCGACCGCCCTGGGACGGCCGCCGCAGGCAGGATCGCATGATAAGGGCGCGCGTCACCCGAGTGGAAAGTCGTGGGACGTCACGATTTGGCGCGCCAACTCTCTTGATCCCAGTGCCGCGCTCGAAGTGCAGTCCGTGCAACTGCTGAATGACATGCCTTCGGCTTGTGCAGACCTGCTCGCGACAAGTCCGGATGACATTACCGTGACCCTAGATGTCGCGGTGTACTTTCTGACGCCGTATTCGAGTTCGATCATATCGCCAGCCATGATCTCAGCCCTGGCCGGCAAGGGAATCCAACTGGAAATAACGTCTTATCCCATTGAACCGACTTCCTGAGCGAGTCGTAGCCCGTCGTTCAAACGGGACAACAGGCATCGCGGTCCCAATCAGATTCGTGGGATTCACTGCCTTGGTGGTGCTAGTCTTTCTCTTTCGACGTCATTACGCTTGATTTCGTAATGATCTCGCACCGGTGGCACTATGCGAACAGTTCATCACAATTGCTTGCCGTATATCAACGCACGTCACGTGCTGCAGCAATTCACCATTTTCCTCGCTTCTCTGCGTTTGCTTACGCCTTTGCTCTTCGCTTTGGTCCCTTGGCTTTCGATCCCGTCAAGCGCCACCGAGCCGGTGGCGGACTCCCCGAAATTCCTCCGCGAGTGGGGCGGGCTGGGGTCGGCCGCCGGGGAGTTCAATTTCCCGATCGGCATCGCTGTTAGTGCCGCGGACGAGGTCTTTGTCACGGACTTCTATAACTCGCGCGTGCAGAAGTTCGCGACCGATGGAGAATTTCTGGCCGCGTTTCCTGTCTCGGCTTTCCCAGGCGGGATAACCTTCGATCGTGAAGGGAATATTTATGTTACTCACGCCGGTATTCCACCGTCGCGCTTCGAAGAGGATCGCAAGCGCGACAAGGTGGCCGTCTTCAATGCCACCGGTAAGCCGCTGCGCGAGTGGGGAAAATTTGGGCAGGGCGACGGCGAATTCGACATGCCCGGCGGCATCGTGATCAGCCGCGACCAGCGGGTGTACGTGGCGGATCAGTGCAATCGCCGCGTCCAGGTTTTCGATACACAGGGGAAGTTCATTGCCAAATGGGGAAGCAAGGGACTCGAGCCTGGCCAGTTCGGCGGCAATCCCCACCCGAAAGCGTTCTTCGCCGGCCCCACGTTCCTGGCCTGCGATCCGCAAGGCAACGTTTACACCACCGAAGCTCCGCTAGGCCGGGTACAAAAGTTTACTTCGCGCGGCGAATTCCTGAGTGCCTGGGGCGACAACGAGGTCGCACCCGGCAAGTTCGGCGGCTTCTTCACGGCCTTCGAAAAGCTAAACATGCAAGGGCCGACCGGCCTCGGCTTCGACAAGCGCGGACGATTGTGGATCAGCACCATCGGTGGCCGGATCCAACGCTTTACCGCGAATGGCGTGTATCAGCTAGGCTTCGGCGAAGAAGGAACGAAGCCCGGCCAATTCTACGCTCCACACGGCTTGGCCTTCGACAGCCACGGCGACCTGTACATCGTCGACGCGTTCAATCATCGCATCCAAAAGTTCGCGCTACCGCCGTAAGAAACGAATTGCGTTTTAAACACGTTTCATTCGTGGTTTCACTTCTTCTCGTCTGCGGCGGCGGTTGATTTTGCGTACGCCTCGCGCGCCACAGGGCCTACGATTTCGTTCCAGATCGCATAGCCGGCATCGTTCATGTGCAGTTTGTCGGCCCGAAGCAATTCCGGGCGCGGTCCGCCGTCGGCGGCGGTCATGCGCGTGCGGGTGTCGATATAGCCCAGGCGTGGATCGGTTTTCGTGAACGCCTCGATGAGCGTATTCGCCTGCTTCAACTTTCCGTCAATCTTTTGACGCGCGACGCTGGGGAACAGCGATACGAAATAGATCTTCGTCTTCGGTAGCGCCGTGTGAATCTTGCCCACCAGCGATTGAAAATCCTCGGCCACTTGCTCGGGCGTTTTGCCGGCCGCGATATCGTTCCCACCGGCGAAGACTACGACAACGCGCGGCTTATAGGGAATGACGATCCGATCGGCGAAGTAGGCCGAATCCGCCATCTGCGACCCGCCGAAGCCCCGGTTCGTGCATGGTAGGTCAGGCAATCCCTTCTTCAAATCCCACAGTCGGATCGACGAGCTGCCGACAAACACCAGGCCGTCCTGCGCCGGCGGCGAAGTCTTGTCTTGCTCCTCAAAAGCCGCGATCGCCTTATCCCATCGCTCGGCAATAACATCCGCCGTGAGAACAGTCGTCGCCAACAAGCATGTCATCAAAGTGGTCATCAAGCTTCTCCTTAATGAGAACCGTTAATTCGATCTTTTCAATAAGTCTTTTTCAAACCGCTCGCCTTCTCGGGGCAGACGCAGGTTTACGATCAACTTGTGGGGTACCCCTCACCCGGCCTCTCCCAGAGGGAGAGGGGTAAGGTAGATGGCTACTCGATCGCTTCGATGCGGCTGGTGGCTTCGCCGGTGGCGAATCGTGTGACGATGCGGTCGCCGATTGCGAGTTCCTTGGCGTCGCGAATGATCTGGTTGTCCACAGCGCGGCGCGTCAGGCTGTAGCCCCGGGCCAGCACGCCCAGCGGGCTGAGCGATTCGAGCTGCGCCGCGAAATGGTCGGTCCGCTGCCGGGCGTCGCGCAGGTGCCGGCGCATCACGCGCGTATTGCGCGTCGAGAGTTCGTCGAGCCGCTGCGCGAGATCATGAAGGCGATCGAAGGGACGGCGGAACGCCCGGCGGTTTTCCAGCGAAGTCAGTCGCGCGCGCGCCGCTGCGGACATCGAGCGCAGCGCGGCGGTCAATCGGCGATGGCAAACCGTCAAGGCCGCGGCGAGGTCGTCCGACGAAGGGGCCACTCGCTCGGCGGCTTCGCTAGGCGTGAGCGCACGAACGTCGGCGACCAGGTCCGCGAGCGTGACGTCGATTTCATGCCCCACGGCCGAAATCACGGGAATGCGCGAAGCATGGATCGCGCGGATCACGGGCTCTTCGTTGAAGGCCCACAGGTCTTCCAGGCTTCCGCCGCCACGCCCCACCACCAGGCAATCGATCGGCAGCGGAAGGCGATTGGCCGCTTCGATCGCGGCGGCAATTTCGCGACTGGCGCCGTCCCCTTGGACACGCGTCGGAACGATGATGACATGCGCGCCGCGCCATCGGCGCCGCAAGACTTCCAAGAAATCGCGCACCGCGGCGCCCGTGGGGCTGGTGACGAAAGCGATCGCGCGCGGGAAACGGGGCAGGGGGCGCTTGCGCTCGGCGGCGAACAGCCCCTCGGCGGCCAGCCGCTCGCGCAACTTGCGCAGAGCCAATTCCAGAGCGCCAATGCCCTTGGGTTCGATCTGCCGAATGACGAGTTGGTAACTGCCGCGCGGGGCATAGACGTCGACGCTTCCCTGGCAGATGACTTCGAGCCCGTCTTCCAGCTCAAAGCGGACGCGCGCCGCGGCAGTGCGCCACATCACGGCGCGGATCTGGGCCTGATCATCTTTGAGCGTGAGATAATAGTGTCCCGACTGCGGGCGAGAGAGATTCGAGATCTCGCCCGAGACCCATACGTCCGGAAAGGTTCCTTCCAGGACCCCTTTGATCTGCTCGGTGAGATCACCGACCGAGAGGACGGGCGTTTGTTCGGAGGAAATCAATTCGGCGGACATACGAGAAATATATCCGCCGCGCTTGATGGTGAATACCAGCGGGGTTCACCACCGAGGCATGGAGAAGAAAAGCAGAATGATGAATGGGGAGGTGTCGAGTTTTCACGGCGACTGTGACCCCGTTAATCGAGACGGATTGCTAAGCCGCCAACTCCGTGCCTCCGTGTCTCAGTTGTGCATTCCTTCTTATCTCTTCGGCGGAGGGCACGAGTGGCCAGCCCGGGGCCGTCTCGCGGCCGACGCCGGCGCGTTCGCGGCGTGGGACGTATTCGTTGACTTTACGTGTGCCGGCTTCGGCCCAGGCTTCGGCTTCGAGCGTCAGCCGGTTGAGCATCCGTTCGACTTCGCGGCGGTAGTGTTCGATACCGTCGCGGTCCAGGTCGGGCGGGATATTCATCATCGGGCTGACGACAGCCCGGGCGCGCGAAAAAGGGCGTGGTATGGCGAAGCGGTCCCAACTGCGGAATCGCCACGGGCGATCGTAGCCGAATCCCATCGGCACAACCGGAATGCCCAGTTTCGACGCGAGATAGACCGGGCCCTGCGCCAGGCGGCGGCGCGGGCCGCGCGGACCGTCGGGCGTGATCGTGAGGTGCATCTTCTCGCTTTTGGCCAGCAGCTCGCGCAGTGCCGCGGCACCACCACGGCGCGACGAGCCACGTACGAATTCGAATCCCAGGTGATGCGCGACATGGCTGAGCACATCGGCGTCATTGTGCTGGCTGAGGAGCATGGCCAGATTGCAATGGCCGCGCAAGTAGATCGGGAAAAGTATGTACTCGTGCCAGAAAATATAGATCTTCTGGCCGTGGCAGCGCGGGTCCACCGGATCGATCGTGGGATCATAGAACGACACTCGATAGTCGAGCGTGCCCATCCAGGAACGCACCGTGGTGACCGCCGTCAAGGCGAGCGATTTGACAAGCGTGCGGCTATGAATCTTCATCGATCAGGCGTCCTTGCCATACGGATGAATGGTTTCGTAAGGTGCGCTGTGGGCAGCGCTGGTTTTTTTCCGATTAATCCCTCTCCCCCGTGGGGGAGAGGTTAGGTGAGGGGGAACTGTTTCGAGTTGATGGTCGTTAGTTGTTCGCCCTCACCCTGCCCTCTCCCAGAGGGAGAGGGGTTTTTGACTATTCGCCCGATCTCTCTTCCGGAGGGAGAGTGGCTAAACGCGTGCGTTTGCTGGTATTGGTGGTGACCATTGGCCAGTGAAGACTTCGGCAGCGGGGCCGGTCATGTAAATGTGGTCGTTGTCGGCCCACTCCAGTTCCAGGTCGCCGCCGGGCAGGTGTGTCAGGATGCGCCGCGCGCTATTGCCGGTCAGGGCACCTGCGACGCACACGGCACTTGCGCCGGTGCCGCACGCGAGCGTGATGCCGGAGCCGCGCTCCCAAGTGCGCATCGTCACTTCGGTGGGGGAGTGAACCTCGACAAAATGAACGTTGATTCGCTTGGGAAAGATCGCCAGCGTTTCCAGGATCGGCCCGACCGTGGTGAGCGGCACCGCAGCGACGTGGTCGCAGTAGAGCACGACGTGCGGGTTGCCCGTCGAGACGCAAGTGATGCGCCCGTCGAAGCCGCAATCGTTCTGCCACGAATTACCGATCGGCAATTTGGCATGTGCGTCGAGCGAAACATTGACGACGCGCTGATCCGCTCCTCCGAGCGCCGCGGCGACGGGGATCTTCGCGGCTTCCAGAATCGGCAGGCCCATGTCCACGCGGACTCGCTCGGCCACGCCGTCGGCGATTTCCAGATCGACCGCCAGAACGCCAGCGCCGGTTTCGATCTTCAGTGTGGGGCGCTGGCTTATTGCATGGTCGTAGACGTACTTGGCGACGCAGCGGATGCCGTTGCCGCACATTTCGGATTCTGACCCGTCGGCGTTGAACATCCGCATGCGGACGTCCGCCACGGTCGATGGGCAGATCAGGATCAGTCCGTCGCCTCCGACTCCAAAATGGCGATCGGCAATCTGCCGAGCCGTTTCGGCCGGATCGTCAGGCACAGGCTCGCGGAAGCAATCGACATACACGTAGTCGTTGCCGGCTCCGTGCATCTTGGTAAATCGCATATCAGGCTCCGAACGAGTCGGCGGTGGTGGCATTGAGCATGCGACAACTGACGCGCAGGCTCGGGCAAAACGGGCGAATCGCGGGTCTGCCGCCGCACAGGACACGCGGGATTCTAGAGAGTTCGGGCCGAAGGGGCAAATGCAGGTTTCGCCTCTGGATTTCTCGGTTTTCGCGCCTGGATTGGCGGTCAATTCTGAGCGTCCAAGCCCACGAGCGGTGCCGGCACCGGCAGGAGTTCGATTTCAATGCTCTCGCCGGCGTGCAAGCGTTCGGGCAGCGGAGTTGGGTCGTTGGGTCCGAACTTTTGCACAATGGCTTTGCACGCTCCGTCGGCGTCTTGGACCACTTGAAAGGTCGTCGCGTCCACCGTTCTCGTCCATTTCCGAAAAGCCTTGCTCTCGGCGATGGCCTGGGCCGGCAAAGGAAAATCCTGGAGTAACAACTTCTGGCGTTGGTCCTGATCTTCGCCCTTCAGGTCGCAGTCGACGCGTCCGATGCGGTACTGATTGCCTTCAGTGATTTCGTACACCAGCTCCAACTCGCCCGGTTCGTCCGAGAACAAGAGCCGCGGCTTGATCTCTGAAAAGTGATACGACTCGTCGGCGTATGCGGCACGTAGCCGGGCGACGTCAGCGGTTTGCCACGACTGATCGAAGAACTCGCCGGCTTTCAAGTGCAGCGCGACATCGAGTTGGTTGTCGGCGAGCAGCCGGTTGCCGGCGAATGAGACTTTCTTGACGACAAATCGCGGGCCGAGGTTCACCACTAGTTTAACGCTGGCCACGTTGTGGTCGTCATCAAAGGCTTCTTCACTTCCGACCCGAACTCGAAAGTAGCCCAATCCTCGGTAATGGTCGGTGACATGACGGGTTATCTTGTCGAGTCGCGTCTGATCGACGCCACCGTGGAACGACATCGTGATGGGTTGCTGCTCTCCACCGGGCAGCGATGCCACGAAACCGAAGGACTTCGATCGCTCTCCTTCGTCGACATGCAATCGAACGCCATGGTCTTCGGGTTTGTCTCCTTCGAGGATCGAGACTTTCGCGTGGGGATAGCCGCGGCCGTGCAAATACTCTTCAACGGCCCTGCGCGCTTGCTCGGTGATCGTCGCATCGAAGGGCTCGCCGACTTTCAGCCCTGAATGTTTCACGAGCAGTTTGTCGGACTTCGTCGTGCCTTCGATTTTGATGTAGCGCAGCGGTGTACCTTCGTCGACTTCGATCATAACCAGCAGTTTGCCGTCAGGCTGGTTTTCGCGGCGCATCTTGACCGCCTTGAAGCGGCCCGTCCGCATCAGGTTCTTGGTATCGGCGCCCATGGTCTTGGCGTCGAACGGCTTGCCGGCCGTGGTCTTGATCGAGGCGACGATCCAACCGGCCGAAATGGCGTCGTTGCCAATGACGCGAACTTCGCTGACCAGCGGCGCACATTCTGCAGGCGCTGGACGTGATTCGTCCCCGGGAGCAACGTCGACGACGTTCGCTTTTTCCGACTGCGTTTCCGACGCAGCGGTATTGCACTGTGGCGAGATAAGAAAGACGACGAATGCAACGAGCGTCGTCAGGCGGGCCGCTGACGAAACAGTCGAAAGCTGATCGTGTCTCATGGTTCGCTCCGCTCCGCGGGCTAGCAGCCCATCGTGTGCGAGAATGTCGCACGTGCCAATTGCGATCGATGGGCAGGCAACCACGAGTGTAGAGGGCAGGGGAGGAACGCGAAAAGAGCAACCGTGGGATCGCGCGAGGCCCTCCTTAAACAAAACCAGCCGGGACGGCCGCTGTTTCCGACGACCGTCTCCGGCTAGCATTGGTTCGCCCGCAGAGGAGCGGGACGTAGAACCCCGGCCGACACCACGGCAGCCGGGGCTCATTCGGTTACGGCTTCTTCACCTCTTGCCGCATTTCGGAGACCAACCGAAACAGGTGGTCAATTTTTCGTTCGAGTTCCGCGACACGCCCGTGATCGTCGGGGCGAGGACCGGCCCCTGGACCTGGACCGGCATGCGGTCCGGCAGGGCGCGCCCGATCACCATGTCCCCGATCACTGTGCGGTCCGGCAGGAGCGCCGTCGTGGAAACGGAAGCCTGTGAACTGGTGGTCACCGTCATGCCCACGAGCAGCGGAACCGGGATGGCCGCCGCGTTCCCCGCGATGGGGCCCGCGAGCGAACTCATGACGTCCAGCAGCTCCGCGAGCACCTTCGCCATGATGACGGCGATGGGCAAATTGGTGCGGACTATGATGGGCTCCGGCTTCGCGATGCCCGGCGCCGTGGTGGCGATGGTGGGCAACGTGTTGGCCGTCGCGGCCGTGCCAGTGGTGACCATGATGCGCGAATTGCGAATGATCGCCGTGCGAGCCCTGATGCCCATGTGCGCCGTGGCGGTGACCGCGGTGATGACGGGCGAATTGACGCGAGCCTGCATCACCATGTTCACGGTGTCCGTGATGGCGATGTCCATGAGCGCCGTGTTTGTGAGCGGCTTGCTGTGACGCATGATCGCCGTGGTGGCGATGCTTATGGTGCGCGACTTGGCCGTGATGGCGATGATGCCGACCGTGATGGGCGACGCGGTGGTGCCCGTGACGATCGCGGTGATGTCGTGCGTGCTGGCCATGATGGCGACCGTGGTGTCCCGAGGCCGTGGCCTTCTTGTCGCCGTCTTTGGATTGCTCGGCACCGTCCTTCTTCTCGCTGTCCCCTCGACTATCGGCGCCGCCGTCTTTCTTGTGCGAGGCGGCATGCGCGCGGCCGAATTGTTCCCACCATTGGCGGCGTTGCTCACGGCTGACGTGGGGGCGACCTTCACGTCGTCCGTCGCCCGGCGAGGCCTGGCCATCTCCGGCGGGCTTTTCGTCAGCCATCGCGAGTTGCGTAACTGCCGGCTCGTTGACAACCGCGGGGCTCGTTTCTGCGGCGATTGGTGAATCGGCCGAAACATCCGTCTGAGCGTAAACACTTGCTGGCGCAAGCGCACAGCAAAACAGGCCCCACCGAAGCGCGCACCGTGACATAAAAGAAACTCCCTGATCCGTGCCCCATCCCCCCTGCATTGGCCGCTGCTTGTGCCGCGGTCCCCATAGACTCTTGAACACGCCAGCGGGGCGAAAGTATCGAATGTTCTTTTTGTGAGGATTCGATGTGCTGCGCGTTGGCTAGGCCGTTCGGCGGTCACCGCCACGCGATTCGCTCTTCGGCGAGCCCTTGCGGAATAGGCCATGCGGGGCCGGCGTTTCGGCCTGCGAGGCCTCGGGCATTTCGATCAGAAGCTCGGGCCTGATCAGGGTTTTCACGGTCTGAATCGGGTGCAAGAGAGGCCCGCGCAGCCATACTGCCGCCAGGATTGTGGGGGCCAGGATGACATAGGTTCCGTAGCGGACTGGCAGCACAGCCAGCGACACGCTGACGATCGTTAGCACGAGGGGAGGGAGCCAGCGACACATCTCGGTGAGCCGCGCCGCGCGGGCGCGCATATGCGGCACGTCGAGCGCGTACAAAACGTGAATCGATACCGACGCCACGAAAGCCAGAAACACGAACGTCTGGCAGATGAGCAGAAAGTAATCCATGCGCGTCATGTACGTCAGCGGCGGCAGGCTGGAGTCGATCGTGATCCGGTAGGCCACGACCGTCAGCATGGCCGTGATGCCGACGCCGACCTGTGAGCTGAACTCTTTGGGATCCATCCAGAAAACCGACCAGGCCGTGGCCATGATCGGAATCAACGGGAGTACGATCGACCACAAATAAAAGTGCGGATCGCGCGTGACTTGGATCGTCATCTTCAATAGCGAAAACGTCTCGTTCGTCCGCGCATATTTCGACTCGGCCGTCGTAGCCGACAGGCCTAGCATCTTCCAACCATGCGGCACTACGTGCTCGGGATTCACGGGACGGACTTCGCCGACCGCGAAGACAACCTCGTCGGACTCATAGCCGGTCGCCTCGAGCGCGACTTCCAGGTCGTGATGATCGAGCGGAAATTCGTGAAGATCGAAGCTGCCCGTGATCGAGCCGCGGTAATAGCGGTTCAAATAGATCGTGCCGTCCGGCTGCACGTGGGCAGTGGCGCCGCCGCGGGCGTCGACGTCCAGTTCGTCGACCAAGAGCGGGTCGGGCGTCCAGATCTCGTCGGCCGGCACGATTTTCTTCATTACGCCCTCGGCCTGGGCATCAAACGCCAGCCTCGGGTCTTTCCATACAAAGTACGCGTTGAACTCGACGTCGAATTTCTGGTCGTGATCCTGAATTTGCGAAACCTCGACGACTTCGATGTCGATCTCGACGCTCGTCGGATGGCCAGGGGGAAGTTTCAGGTTTGCTTCGGGCGCCGCGGCGGATGGGGCGGTGGTAGCAGTTAGTTGCTGTTGTGCGGGAAAATCGGTCGCCACGGGTTCTACTTCAACGGCGAAGCTTCGGGGAGCGCCTGCATCGTCGGCGGGCTGCTCAGCGGGGGCTTGGTCAGCGGCCAGCGACTGAATGGCCGTTTCTATTGCAGTGTCCGACCCGGTTTCCTCGGCGCGGAAGGGGTTCTCAGCCGCGCTAGCCAAGCCGGCGAGGACGCAGGCTATGACCACGATGTAAAGCGACATGTGTTGACGGTGAATGATCGTTCGCAGGCTGGCGATGGCGCGCCGATACGATTTATCGCAGTTGCTCATAACATGAATCCGCAGTGGAAATTGCCGCCTCGATACGGCCCCCAAAAGCGCGCGATGTCCCGCGCGCCCCAAGCTGTCACGTTCTCGCCGATTGCCTGAATTCACGCAATAGAAATCTCGGTCAGCGCAGCGATGCGATCGAAGATCACTCACCGCGCGAATCCGCGACCACGCAGCGCATTCAGGCGTTCGGGGCGCGCGTCGAAACCATCCACGAGCTTGCCCGTGGCAGGGCGCCAGACCGCGAACGTATTTCGCGCGATATATCTGCTGAGCCGCAGCGTGGGGTGCTGCCAATGCTTGCGTTGGCTATGAAGCAGGGCGGATTGCATTTCTTGAATGAGCCACCGGTGCTTCGCGCAACCGATTCGATCATTAAACGAGGCAAATTCTGCCGATCCTTCCTAATTGAACGAGGATGCTATGCGCTGATTCGCTTGGGGCTTGGTGCCGCGAAGCTGCACAACATGCGTTTGATGTGGGGGATCGCTGTCGTATTGCTAGCGATCGCGCCGGCCGGCGCGCAGGATCTGTCTGCGCCCGGAGGTGTCGGTCCGGGGCTGGG
The DNA here is from genome assembly GCA_036499395.1 of Pirellulales bacterium. NCBI lineage: Bacteria > Pseudomonadati > Planctomycetota > Planctomycetia > Pirellulales > Pirellulales bacterium. Next base: position 138,871 of record DASYDW010000019.1, on the reverse strand, counting down.
CATGTCGGGTTCGGCGACCCCCGCGGCCTATCAAGATTCGGGCGGAATCATCGGCGGCCGGGCCGGACATCCCCGAATACAGCCCGGACGATCGGGAGTACGGCGGGCGCCGGGTATGCAATCGTTACCGATGCCGCGCGGCCGGACTTTTGCGCCCGGCAGTGGCTCGATGCCCTTTGCGCTCGATGCACCCCTGACGCCCGAAGATGAGGGGCCGCTCGATGGTATGACTCTCGATCAGGCGATCGAGCAACTACGGCGCGGCAGCCTGTCGTTGCGCGCCAAGTCGCTTGAGATTCCGCAAGCGCGGGCCGATGAGCTGACGGCCTCGCTGCGCGTGAATCCCTTCGTCTTCGCCGACGGCCAGTTGATTCCCTATCGTCGCTACAACACGACGACGAATCCGGGGGGACCGACGCAGTACGACATTAACATCACGTATCCCTTCGACCTGTCGGGCAAACGAATTGCGCGGATGGAAGTGGCGGCGCAGGCCCGCCGCGCGACCGAGGCACAATTTCTGGACCTGGTGCGCCAGGAACTGGATTATCTGTACACCACGTACGTCGACGCACTCTCCGCGCGCGAAACGTTGCGATTTTCCGAGGCAGGGCTCGCGGCCGTGAACATCGCCTTGGATACGCACGGGAAAAAGGGAAACGACACCGAGGACGAGCAACTGCAGAAGGACCATATCGAGATTCACCGCGACTCGATCGAACTAGCCAAGCTCGACGCCGAGGCGAATCTGGCCAGCGCCAAGCGCACCCTGGCCACGGTCCTGGGCCTGCCACGCGAGGCGGCACAGACGTTGGAGCTGCGCGGCTCGTTGCGGGACCTCGTGCCGCCCCCTCCCCCAACGGACGAGCTGGTGCAAACGGCTCTGGCCGCGCGACCTGACGTGGCGATGTACCGGATGAATGTTTGCCGCGCCATGGCCGACGTGAAATTGGCCAAGGCGAACCGCTTTCCTGACGTGTATGTGCTTTATCAGCCCTATACGTATCAGGATAATTCGCCGTTCAGTGTGCCCAGCTCGCGATCATGGGCCTTGGGCGCGACGGTCACGGCGCCGATTTACGACCGCAATCAGGGAAACATTCGCCATGCGGCGGTCAACGTGGATCAAAGCCGGCTGGAATTGCAGGTGATCGAGCGGCGTGTCCTGGCAGAAGTCGAAGACGCTCGCGAAGAGTACGAAGTCTCGCGGGCGATGATCGAACGCATCGAGAAACACCTGCTGCCGGCGGCCAAGCACGTACGCGATCACAGCCTGAAAGCTTCGGAAAAAGAGGGAGAAGACGTCTACGCCTACCTGATCGCACAGCGCGACTACCAGGACCTGGTCCGGCAATACCGCGACGCCCTGGTGCGCCACCGACGGGCGATGCTAAAGCTGGATAGCGTCGTGGGTTTGCGCATTCTGCCGTAAGCCTGTGTTACGGCTTGCCGCGGGCCGCGTTCTGCAGCTTTACCAACCGTGGACCCCCGCTTCGAAAAGTTCACGCCAGTAAAACTGCGGAATCTACGTGAAGCTTGCCGATAAGTGAAAGCATCCAAGGAGCGTAGCTTGGGCTGCCGATCATCTTTCGGGCTCTGCGGCGGCCATCCGGGATCAAAGCTACGCAACAATCCCGCACCCACGGCATTGCAAACGGTGAATGCTCTTTTATGAAAATTCCGACGCCGCATTTCTTCCTGTTCTCTCAGGCGAACAGGGGGAGCAACCGGGACGAATGGAGTTTCGTCCTGAAAGCGGCTGATGGATCGGCCACGTTGAAGGCCGCCGACGCCGAGCCCGATGCTCATGGCGAACGGCTGGAACTACTTGCCGTCGTGCGCGGACTCGAAGCGCTCGACCAGCCGTCACGCGTGACGCTGGTGACGCCGAGCCGGTACGTCAAGCGAGGGATTAACTACGGCTTGCCCGAATGGGGGCGCAACGGCTGGAAGTGGGAACACTTCGGCGAGATGGTCCCGGTGAAGAACCAGGACCTCTGGCAGCGGTTGGACCGGGCCTTGAAAATCCATCGCATCCAAGGGACGGCTTGGCGCATCGACAGCGCCCACACCGGACAGGCAGCAGCGTCTGGACCGTCGGACACGGCCCCCTCGTTCGGCAACGACGCCCTGACCGTCGAGCGGCTGCTCGAGGTCGGACGGGGCCTGTGGCTCCGTTTTCGGCTGGCTCTGGCCGAGCGGTGCGAACGCGTGTGGCTGTCGGCGGCACAGCTTGGAACTTCTTTACTGCCATACCCTTGGCTGAAATAAGACGGCGCCAGGGAAAGCGATTTTGCGGCAGCCGGAGCGGGCCGGCGCTGGACGAACTACCAGGGAACATCCACAATCGAGCGGTCCGGCGGGGGAAGGCTGGGACCGACACGGAGGTACGGAAGCGTGCGTACGACCATTGCGTTAGACCATGTGGGACGATTGATCGAGGAACGCGACGAAAACCCGTTCGGTTTGCTAGGGCCGCATATCGTCGAGGACCAGGGACGACAGGCGCTGGCGGTGCGGGCCTATTTTCCGCACTCGTCGCAAGCCTGGGTGGTCGACCCGGCCGCGGCCCCCGGTGCGTCGCAGCCGATGCGTCGGATCCATCCGGCCGGATTGTTCGAAGCGATCTGTCCCATGCCGACGACAGGCTCGGCGAATAAGTATCTTCTGCAAACCGCCGATGAAAGCGGCAACCGAGCCACCATGCACGATCCGTATGCCTTCCCGAACTTGATGACCGAATACGACCTGTATTTGCTCAGCGAGGGAACTCACTGGCGCAGCTACGATCGGCTGGGCGCGCAGCTGCGCACCGTCGATGGTGTCCAAGGGGTGAACTTCGCCGTCTGGGCGCCGAACGCGACCAGCGTCAGCGTGATCGGTGATTTCAACAACTGGGACAGTCGCCGGCACCCGATGCGGAAGCACATTCCCAGCGGCTTCTGGGAATTGTTCGTGCCAGGGTTGACCGAAGGGACGCTCTACAAATACCGCGTCAAGCACAACGACGAGGTTTTCGAGAAGTCTGATCCCTACGGTTTTGCCGCCGAGTTGCCGCCGCGCACCGCGTCGAAGGTTGTCAGCCTGGATCGCTACAAATGGTCCGACGCTGATTGGATGGTAAAGCGCCTGGAAGCGAACAAGCTCGAAGCGCCGATGTCGATTTACGAAGTGCATCTGGGAAGCTGGCGCCGTCCGGGCGACGACCATCACCGCTGGATGACGTATCGCGAACTGGCCCACGCGATGGTCGACTATGCCCAGGAAATGGGCTTCACGCACCTGGAACTGTTGCCGGTCTCCGAGCATCCCTTCTCGGGAAGCTGGGGCTACCAGACGGTGGGCTATTTTGCCCCGACGAGCCGTTACGGTTCGCCCGAAGACTTCATGTACTTCGTGGATCACTGCCACCAGAGTGGTTTGGGTGTCATCCTGGATTGGGTGCCGGCCCACTTCCCCCGCGATGGACATGGCCTGGCGCGCTTTGACGGCACAGCGCTGTACGAACATGCCGATCCGCGCAAGGGCGAGCACAAGGACTGGGGCACGTTGATCTTCAACTATGGCCGGCACGAAGTACGCAACTTCCTGCTGTCCAACGCCCTGTTCTGGATGGACAAGTATCACATCGACGGGCTGCGTGTGGATGCCGTGGCGTCGATGATCTACTTGGACTACAGCCGTGAGGCCGGGGAATGGATCCCCAATGAATTCGGCGGCCGCGAGAATCTCGAGGCGATCAGCCTGTTGAAGGAGCTGAACGTGCAGTCGCACTCGCAGTATCCCGGCACGCTGACGATCGCCGAGGAATCGACGGCCTGGCCCGGCGTGTCACGTCCGACGTACGTCGGCGGCCTGGGCTTCAGCTTGAAATGGAATATGGGTTGGATGAACGACACGACGCGCTACATGCGTCACGATCCGATTCATCGCAAGTATCACCACGACGAGCTGACCTTCAGCCTGATCTACGCGTTCCACGAGAACTTCGTACTTCCCCTGTCGCACGACGAAGTGGTACACGGCAAGGGTTCGATCCTGGATCAGATGCCAGGTGACCTGTGGCAGAAGTTCGCCAACATGCGGCTCTTGTATTCGTACATGTGGACGCATCCCGGCAAGAAGCTGCTGTTCATGGGTGACGAGTTCGCCCAATGGAACGAATGGAATTACGACACCAGCCTGCAATGGGACCTGCTGCAGTGGGAATCGCACCAGGGCGTGCAGAAGATGGTGCAGGACATCAATCGGCTCTACCGCAAAGAGCCGGCGTTGTACGAAGTGGACTTCGATCCGTCGGGATTCGAGTGGATCGATTGCCGCAACTGCGACGAGAGCGTGCTCGGTTACATTCGCCGGGCCAAAGATCCTAACGACTTCCTGGTCGTGGCCTGCAACTTCACGCCGTCGCCCCGCCTGTCGCATCGCCTGGGTGTGCCCGAGCTGTGTTGGTACGACGAGGTGTTCAACAGCGATTCGATGTACTACAGCGGCAGCAACCTGGGAAATGGCCCAGGCGTGATGGCCGAAGCCGTTGGCAGCCATGGCCGGCCGGCCTCGATCCAGATCGCGATTCCGCCCTTGGCACTCACGGTGTTGAAGCCGCGACGCTAGGTGGCCAGGCATCGCTGGACGCGATCGCCGAGTAACGACAGCGCCGAGTAACGACAGCGCCGAGTAACGACAATCCTGTGCATTCAACGTCGCGCCGAAACTGTCAGCCGCGACGATAAAAATCACGCCCGAGCTTGGAATACCAGTTCCAGGCTCGGGCGTTTCTTTTTTGCCGTTATCGATTTATGAGATTGCCGGACGACTGCCCAGCTGCAGGGTGATAATCACCGGGCTTAGTCCCCCATGTCGCCTGCATCGTCGCCGAAATCCTCCTCGTCGCCGCTGCCGCGACGAGCATCAGGCTTACGGATCCACTTCAGGCCGGCCTCTTGCTGAATGGCCTGATTCCAGGCGATTAGCTGTTCTTGGCGATGCGGATTTGTCACCTGGGCGTACTTGCTGAAATCGTCAGCCAAGAAGCTGCGCCGCAAGACGTCCAGGCTGGGATCGAATTCCGACACCTGGATCGCATAGGCGATCGTCTGCGGATTGTTGAAGGCCGTGGTCAGGCCCCCCGCCGATTGGCTGAAGACCGCGGCCATGAAGTCGTTTCCGGCATCCTCGACGTCCTGCACCGTATTCAGCCGCGGTGGGTTGCGGTTGTTGATATTGGGGGTCGTACCATACGTCAGCCACGAAAATTCTTCCGGCTTGACGATCGCCAATACGTCGCGCGTGGCCAATTCGGTCAGCGGAATCTTGTCCTTCGTGGCCGTTTCGGTCAGTTGGCGGGCGTGCTCGATGGCGGGCTTGCGGGCCTCGATCATTTTCCAGGCACGCACCACTTCGTCCCGAATCTCACTCAGCTCGGGGACGCGGGCTTCTTGCTGCTCGATCTTCCAGACCAGGTACTGGTTCCCGGCCGCATCCATCGTGATCACCGGCTGATAGAGCTGCAGAGGTCCAAACGCGTGTTGCAGGAATGACTTTTGACCGATGAACGATTCGCCGATTCCGTCGACTTGGCTCAACTCGTAAGCCGACAGCAGCTTAGTCGTGTGCGCGGTCAGGTGGTTTTCCGTGGCCAGAGCGTCAAAGTCCAACGGTGTGGGGGGCTTGAGCGTCTTATCCTTCTCGTGTTTCACTTCCCAGCGGGTACGGTCGTTGCCGTACTTCACCAGCTTTTGCTCGCGAAGCTGGTTCAGCGCCTGCTGCATTTTGTCGGCCGCCACTTGTTTGCCGAGTTCGGCGCGAATTGCCGGCTCGACCTTCCACAGCGGATCATACTTCGGTGCATTGACATCCGTCGGCAGAGCGAACTCGTCGCTGAGGGCCCCGGTCTTCGCCTCTGGCTTTTCGCCGGCTTCGCCCGTGGCCGGTTGATGCGCGGCGTCACCGGCTGCCGGTTCCGTCGCAGGGGCAGCATCAGTCGAAGCTGCAGGGGCAGCGGGTTGATCGCTGGCAGGCTGTTCGGCCGGCTTGTCAGCCGCGGGCTGCTCGTCTTGCGCGAAAGTGGCCAGGGCCAATTCTGTGCCGTTCAACCCGGTGCGAACCCGGCTTTGCGGCGGAGCCGCCTCGGGCTTGGTTTCGGGTTCCGTGGCCGGCGCGGCATCAGCCGGCTTCTCCGCGTCTGGTGCAGCGTCGGTGGCCGGCTTCTCTTCGGTGCCCTGATCGGCGGGCCCTTCGTCCGGAGATTTGTTAGCGTCCGGAGTCTTTTCGGCGTCCGGCGTTTTCTCGGAATCAGGTTTTGCTTCCGCGTCGCCCGCCGCGCCACGGTCGCCGGAATAGAGATAACGCGTGTTCTTGTTCTTTTCGTACTCGTTGACGACCGCTTCGTGGGTGACGGCGTTGGGATCTTCGAATTGCTCGAAATTCGCGGCCAGGTACTGAATGGCAATCTTGGCCGGGATCTTAAAGCCGGGGGTCGGACTGCCCGGCACCGGTTCGAACTGTTTGTAATTGTCGAACAGCGTTTGAATGGCGGTCGCGTCCGGCTCGGGCACCTTATCAATGAAGTCGGCGACGGCCACGGGAATGGCCTCGACCGCGGCGCGGCTGTTCAGCTTTTGATAGGCTTCCCAGCGCTCGGCAGGCGTGGTCTGCTGGCTGGAGAGGAAATTGTTCGTCAGTTGGCGGGCCAGCATCTCGGTCCGCAACGAGTCGTACAACTGACGGCGGCTGATGCCGCCACGGCGACCACTGATGCCGGTCAGGATCTGGGAAAATTGGTCGCCGGTCAGGCGGTTATCACTGAGCACCTGCAGGAACCGGGTGATTTCGTCGTCGGTAACCCGCATTCCCATTTGCTCGGCCTTGCGCGCCAGCAGCATGGTTTCGACCACGGCCGATTCCGTTTCGGAGCCGAAGAAGCCCGGCGGCGAAAAGCCGTACATAATGTTGTAGGTTTGTGCGACGAAACGATTCGTCAGGCCACGGGCCGACATCATGCGGGCGACGTCCGATTCGTGGATGTCGCCGTAGAGCTTGGTTTCCGCGACGACCGGGTCTTTGGCACCGCCGCGGCCACTGCGATTGCCGAAGATTGGATCGAAGAAAACAAAGGCGATCATGGCCATCACGCAGATCACGGCCATCATCGCGCGTTCGTACTTACGGAACAGTGCCAGAGGGCTTGCCATGGGAAGTATCCTCACAGACCGCGGCCATGTTTAAGGCAAGAAGCCTTGACAGCCGGGTAATCGAAAGGTTAAGGAGTGGGCGTCCTGCCCGACTGCGTGCGATGATTCCGATTGTAGGGATAATCGACGTAAACGCAACGCCAAAAAGGAGTGCCGTCGAATCGACTCGCTCCAGCGTGGCGGCTGGTTGCATGATGCGCGGGGCGTAAAGATAGAGTGGACATGCCCCGGGTATGTCACACGATGAAGGGTTACAGGCGTTGTCAGCCGGGGGCGTGGCAACAACGTAGACAGCAAGGTGCGGCGCACGGCGAAGTCTCGTCAGCGGGTAAACGGCTGCCGGACTTGCATTCTTGTTTTGAGCGACCGCCCGCGGTTTTCTCTCGATCTCTGACGAACAGACGAAATATGGCGCGCAAATCGGCTACTCCCCGCGGTAAGGCCCTGGTGATCGTCGAATCACCGGCCAAGGCGCGGACGATCAGCAAATTCCTTGGCCCGAACTATATCATCGAGGCCAGCATCGGCCACGTTCGCGATCTGCCGCAGGGGGCCAAGCAAATCCCCGCGGAATTCAAGAGCGAGGAGTGGGCCTACCTGGGCGTCAACGTCAATAAGGACTTCGACCCGGTCTATATCATTCCGCCCGGCAAGACGCAGCAGGTTCGCAAGCTGAAGGGCTTGCTCAAAGATGCCGACGAACTTTTCCTGGCGACGGACGAAGACCGCGAAGGCGAGGCGATCAGTTGGCACCTGCGCGAACTGTTGAAGCCGAAGGTGCCCGTCCACCGGCTGGTATTTCACGAGATCACCTCCGAGGCGATCCACGCGGCGCTCGAACATCCGCGCGACATCGACGATGACCTGGTCAAGGCGCAAGAGACGCGCCGCATCGTCGACCGGCTGTACGGCTATGAAGTCTCGCCACTGTTGTGGCGCAAGGTGCGGCCGCGGCTGTCGGCCGGGCGCGTGCAAAGCGTGGCCGTCCGCTTGATCGTGGAGCGCGAACGCGAACGGATGCGCTTTGTCTCGTCGCAGTATTGGGACTTGCTCGGCCTGTTCGCCAAGTCGACAGGTCAGACGTTGCAGGCCGGCTTGCAGACGTATCAGAAGCGGCGCGTCCCGTCGGCCAAGGACTTCGATTCGACCACGGGCAAGCCAAAGGACGACAATCTGCTGATCCTGAACGAGCAGCAGGCCGTGGATCTGGCGACGCGCTTGAAGCCGGAAGTATTCCGCGTCGCGTCGATCGACGACAAGCCTTACTCGTCAAAGCCTTATCCGCCGTTCACAACTAGCACCTTGCAGCAAGAGGCCAACCGCAAGCTGAGCTTCACGGCCCGCCGCACGATGCAGGTGGCGCAAAGCCTGTACGAGAACGGTCACATTACTTATATGCGTACCGACTCGACGAACCTGGCCAGCGTGGCCATCGAGGCGGCCCGCGACTTGGTGGCTTCGCAATACGGCAAGGAGTTCTTGCCGGCCGCGGCGCGCGAGTATCGCACCAAGGTCAAGAACGCGCAAGAGGCACACGAAGCCATCCGTCCGGCCGGGCATCCGTTCGCGCTGCCGGAAGCATTGCGAGACAAGCTCTCGGCCGAAGAGTTCAAGATCTATGACATGATCTGGAAACGGACCGTAGCGAGCCAGATGGTTGATGCGCGCGGACGACGTATTTCGATCACGATCGAAGGGGCCGAGGCGGCCTTTCAGGTCGGTGGCAAAACCATCGACTTCCCAGGCTATTTGCGAGCCTATGTGGAGGGGGCCGATGATCCCGCGGCCGAACTGGCCGACAAGGAAACCATTCTGCCCGACGTCGCGGTGGGCGAGATCCTAAGCTGCCGGGAGATGGAGCCGAAGGAACACAATACACAGCCGCCAGCGCGGTTTAACGAAGCGACCCTGACCAAGGCACTCGAAGAGTTGGGCATCGGTCGTCCCAGCACGTATGCCGTGATCATCGAGACGATTCTGGCGCGAGAGTATGTCGTCAAGCGTGGCAATGCGCTGGTGCCGACGTGGGTGGCATTCTCGGTTTCGCAATTGCTTTCCGAGCATCTGCCGGACCTGGTCGACTATCGCTTTACGGCCCAAATGGAAGACGACCTGGACGCCATCAGCCGCGGTGAGCGGAAGTACACCGAATACCTGAACAATTTCTACTTTGGCAACGGACAGGGAGGAGGCGGAAACGTTCAGGGAGGACTCAAAAAGCAATTAGAGAACAAGGTCGATCAGATCGACGCGCGCGACGTCAGCCGCATCTATCTCGGTCAACCGGACGGCGGCGAGCAAGTCTTCGTGCGCGTCGGTCGTTACGGACCGTTCCTGGAACAAGGCGAGCGGCGGGCGAGCATTCCCGACACCTACTCGCCCGACGAAATGACGATGGACGCGGCACTGAAATTGCTCGATCAGGCGGCCGAAGGAGACAAGCCACTGGGGCACGACGCCGAAACGGGCAAGCCGGTATTCATCAAGACCGGCCGCTTCGGTCCGTACGTTCAATTGGGCAACCCCGATGACGAAGAGAAGCCGAAGAACGCTTCGCTGCTGAAGGGGATGAAGCCTGAGGATATTACGGTCGAAGTCGCGCTACGGCTGTTATCTCTGCCGCGCGACCTGGGCGCGAATCCGCCGACCGGCTTGAAGATCACGGCCTATAACGGCCGCTTTGGACCGTACGTCAAATCGGGGGAAGAGACGCGCAGCCTGCCAGCGGATCTGTCGCCGCTGGACGTCACGTTCGAGCAAGCGGTCGAGTTGCTGGCGCAGCCCAAGAAGCAGCGTCGCGGCTTTGGCGCGGCCAAAGAGCCTTTGAAAGTGCTCGGCACGTCGCCGGTAACGAAAGAGGAAGTGAAGCTGCTGGAAGGGCGCTACGGACCGTACGTGGCCGACGGCGTGACGAACGCGTCGCTGCCGAAGCAGCAAGCGATCGAAGAAGTCACGTTGGAGCAGGCGCTCGCGCTACTCGCGACCCGGGCCGAGGCTGGACCGACCGATCGCCAGAAATTGCGTGCCGCGAAGAAGAAGGCAGCGAGCGGCGGCGGCGCGAAGTCGGCCAAAAAGGGCGCGAAGAAAAAGGCTGCCAAGGCAGCGAAAGCGGTCGAGGACGAGTAGTCGTTCGCGACGGCATGTTTATTCCGCCGAGGGCGGAAAAAGCATGGCACGTTAACCCTGGGCGTGATTCATTCGTTCGTGCGCTTGGTCGCTCCGTTGCGTCGCGCTTACCAGTTGATCTTGATGCCGGGCACGGCCTGTTTGAGGGCTTCGATCCCGTCTTCGCTGACTTGCGTGAACGCCAGGTCGAGTTGCTTGAGCTTCTTCAAGCCGGTTAGCTTCTTGAGACCCTCGTCGGTGACCGTCGTGCTGGCCAGGCTGAGCGTGTTGAGATTCACGAGCCCAGACAGGTTCACCAGACCATCGTCGGTGACCGGCGTCGCTTCGAGGTTCAGGTATTGCAGATTCTTCAGACCGGCGATGTTCTTCAATCCGTCGTCGGTGACGCGCGTCGACCACAGGTCCAGGCGTTCCAGCTCGGGTAGCGCCGCGACATGCGTTAGGCCTTCATCGGTGAGCGCGGTCTCGGCGAAATCGAGGACTTTGATCTTCTTCAGACCTTCGATCGACGCCAGGCCGGGACCTTTGACGGCCGTATCGCGTACTTCGAGACGTTTGAGCTGCTTGAGATTCTTCAAATGCACCAGACCCGGGTCGCCGACCTTGGTGCGCAATAGATACAGCTCGTCGAGCAGGACCAGCGGTTCGAGATCGGCCAGGCCATCGTCGCTGACGACGGTGTCTTCGAGCCACAGCCCTTTGAGCTTGGCGAGCTTGCCGATCGACTTCAGGCCCGCGTCCGTCACGCCCGGGTTGCGCAGCTTGAGCCGCTCGAGACTTTTGAGCGCCACGAGGTGTACCATGCCGGCATCGGTGACGCCGACGCAGCCGCGCAGATCGAGAACGCGCAGCTTTTGCAGCGGGGCCAGCCGGGCGAGCCCCTCGTCGGCCGTATTCGTGTACAGCAAGTGTAGTTGTTCGAGTTGCGGCAGCTTGGCGAGATTCCCCAGCCCAGCATTCGTAACCTGCGAGCAGCGGCGCAGATTCAACGACTTGAGCGCCGTCAGCGGAGCCAGCCGCGCGATCCCTTCGTCCGACACGCTGGTGTTCTCCAGCGACAGATCCTTGAGCTTCGCGATTTTTGCGATCGTCGTGAGCTGATCGTCACCCACCCCAGGTCCGGTGACGATCAGTTGTTCGAGCTGCGCAAGTGGAGCGACCAGCGCCAGGTCGGCGTCGGTGACCGGATGCTCGCCAAAATTGACGCTCGTGATTTGCTTCGCGTCGTTCGTCTTGACCAGGGCACCGAGGTCTTCCAGTGTTTTGGCCGCGGCGGCGTCATCGGCCAGTGTCACCGAGGCCAACGAAGCAACCACCAGTGCGGCCAGCAGCAATCGAACGGACAGCATCACAGGTCGTATCACGGCGTCGTCTCTCGAGAATGTTTTATTGCGGCAGGCGACCGGCCGATTACGCTGCGGCCGCGTCGTGTTCGCCCCTCACCCTGCCCTCTCCCAGAGGGAGAGGGGTTTATGCGCTATACGCATACGCTTGTGTCGATTGCGAGTGGGTAGAAGCGAGCAAGGCTGCCAGGGAGGATTTTGCGCCAACCCTGGCAGCCTGCTGATCGTACTGAGTTGTCCTCGTTAGCGATGATGAGTCGCTATCGAGTTTTGCATGCCGAGCTTCTTACAGCGTGTAGCCTTCGCGGTAGGTCGGGCGGATCATGCTGTCGAGTTCCGGAGCGCCGTCGGCCTTCAGTTCCTTGGCGTTCCAGTTCACCTTGTTGCCGCTCCACACGGCCAGGTTACCGAGCAGAACGATCTCGGTCAGCGGGCCCGAGTAGTTCGGGAAGTTCGACGTGGCCGGGATCCCTTCCTTAATCGCGCGAGCGTACTCGACGAAGTGGCCTGGCGAAGCGTCGAACTCGACCTTCGGCTTCTCCATCCCTTCGGGCAGATAGTACTTGTCGGCGTAATCGCCCGGCGAATAGAGCGAGGCCTTGTCGCCGATCAGCAGAGCGCCCGAGATCGAGGTTTCGAACGCCTCGGCCTTGTCCCCCTTCGGACCATCCTTGATGGCTTCCTTAGGCCATTTGACCTTCTCAAACAGCTCGATCGGCGGCAGCTTCTTGCCGTCGTACCAGGTGAAGGTGACCGGGCCGCGCTTCTCGGTGGCGGGAAATTCGTACTTGATGATCGACCAGCTCGGATAGGTTTCCTTGTTGTGACCCGAGGTCTGAGCTTCGATCGACGTCGGATGCTGCAGATCGAGAGCCATGTACGGCATGTTCATCGTATGGCAGGCCATGTCACCGAGGGCACCGGTGCCGAAGTCCCAGTAACCGCGCCAGGCGAACGGATGATAGCCGTTGGCGTACGAGCGGTAAGCGGCCGGACCGATCCACAGGTCCCAGTGAACGTGCTTGGGCACCTCGGTCTCGGCCGGGCGGCCTGCGCCTTGCGGCCAGATGGGGCGATTGGTCCAGACGTGAACTTCCTTGACGTTGCCCAGCGTGCCGGCCTTGACGACGGAGGCCGCCTGGCGAAGGCCACGATTGGCCGTGCCTTGGTTGCCCATCTGCGTGGCGACCTTCATCTCGCGAGCGACCTCGCCCATGCGGCGCGCTTCGTAGATGCTGTGGGTCATCGGCTTCTGCGTAAAGCAGTGCTTGCCCATCCGCATGGCCATCAGCGAGGCCGCGGCGTGTGTATGGTCCGGCGTGCTGACGGTGACGGCGTCGATGTTCGGGCCCATCTCTTCAAGCATCTTGCGGAAGTCGTTGAACTTCTTCGCGCCTGCGAAAGTTTCGCCGGCCTTGCCGAGGGTGTTGTCGTCGATATCGCAGATGGCGACGATGTCGCCAGCGCGACTGGCGTCCTTCGAATCGCTGCTCCCCTTGCCGCCGACGCCGATACACGCGAAGCGAATGCGTTCGTTGGCCGACTTGCTTTCGGCGGCTGTGGCGCCTGCGGCGGCCCAGAAGCCGACGCCCGCGGCGGTCGTAGATTTCAGGAAGTCACGACGACTCGTGTGACGACTCATGTGCGAAACTCCTTCGAACTAAATGGGAGAGATTGTTTTCGTTGCGGCAGGTCGGCAATTGCTGAAGAACCGCCAGCGCGTGAGGTAGGCAAACACTCCGCCGCGCCCCTTGAGGGAAAAACCATGCTTTGCGTTACCGCCCGGGCAGGGGCCGCGCTCTTATCTCCTGCTACGTACGATCCAACTCAGATGGTTCGACGATCGCAGGCCGCCTAAGCGTGGCTAGGGGATCCATCGAACCACCTTGGTACGACGGAGTTCCGACAACGCAGTCTGACACCTGGGTAAACGATAACCGAAGGGGAACCCGGCTGCAATCTGCGGCCTGTTGGGGAGGAATTGCCTTACGTGGCGCGAGGAGAATTGAGGCGGGCAAGCGTTACCTGCCCGCCTCAACAGTGAATTCCCCGTGCAGTTCACGAGCCCGACGCCAACGCGCGGCCCCCAGGACAGAACTGAGGATCGCTGTGCCGCAGAGAAGCGAGATCCACGAATCGGGTTCAGGCGCAGAAGTCACCTTGGCGGTAAACAACAGGAACACGCCGTCAAGGGATGGATCCGTATGAGGTGCGATCGTTGCCGGCGGAGGCAATATCGGGTAGTGCTGACTTGCACCTAGCAATGGATTCAAGCCGGCGTCGGAGCCCGCCAATACTGAAATGTTCCCGCCAGCGGTTGCGGTTGTCGTCGTCGTCAGTTCGAGATCGAGCGTGTAGAAGTTTGTTCCGGTGCCCGGCAGATACGCTCCAGTTCCCGACGGTATATCGCCTGGAGCGCCAATCGCACCAAAACCTCCTGGGCCACCGCCGTTTGGCCCGAATGTGAAATTGGATGTTCCGCTGCCAATCTGCAACGGACTTTCCGCAATGGTGTAAGTGCTCCTCGAGAGGAACGCACCGCCGGTGACGTCCGCGATCGATAAGCCTGTCGATACACCCAACTGGTATACCGGATCATTGATCGGATCGTCATTCTGGACTTCGATCGTTACGGACAAATGGATTGTCGTCGAAAATGCCGCCGCACTATCGCTCGGCGCGACAGTGCTCATGGAAAAAGCATCGCGAATTTCGGCGGTTGCGCTCGCGCCAACCTTTGTGGGCGCTGTGCCGCCCAGATTGAGCGTCGTGAGTTCATTATCCCAGGCCGAGGTCCCTTGGCCCGATCCCGTATAAACGCCGCTCGGCGTGGTATCGGGTAAGAGCGTGACCGAAGCGATGCTGATTTCGATTGCTTGAGCATTCCGGCCAAGCAGCGCGGAGAATATGAACGCCGAAACAAAGAGACTGCCGCGAATAATAGTGCCGAAATCTAGTGGAACGAATTGTCCAAAATGAGTGCGTCGTGCGCGCACGGAGGCGCGCCGGATGATCGATGACATGGAAGCTCCTCTGTTGCCTGTTCCGAAAACCAATGCGAAGACGAGTGCCTAAGAGACTCGTTTGGTTTTCATTAGCTTCCGCCCCGGAGCTGTGCGTCGAAATCGCAAGATGCCCTGAGAATATCAGTCGGTGGCCGCGATTTCCACCCGTGCCGAGCTGCCTTGCGTAAATTTAATTACATTCCTAGGGCGCAAACGAATATTGTGCAGGTGGCAACGCGTGCGGTATCGCCCCGTTGCGGCAGTTGAACGATGGTGCGGCTTTCTCGCTGTTTTCGAGCTAAGACGCCGCTCCCGGCAGGGCGTATTCCAGGATCGCGAAGTAGTGCACCGTGCTGCCGGCGATGACGCAGATATGCCAAATGGCATGTAGGTAAAGGGCCTTGCGGTCGAATGTCAGAAAGATCGTGCCCACGCTATAGCACAGGCCGCCGATGAGCATCAACCATAAGCAGGTGCCCGGCGCGACCGCAATCAAATGCCAGGCGGCGATCACAGGCAGCCAACCCATCAGGACATAGAGCGGCGTCGCGACCGCTTCGACACGATGGGCCAGAAAGACCTTCGAGCAGAAGCCCAAGAGCGCGATCATCCACATCGCGACCAGCAGCAGCCACCAGTAGCCGTCACTCAGGTATTTGAGCGCTAGCGGCGTAAAGGTGCCTGCGATCAGCAGATAGATGCACCCCTGATCGAGCATGCGAAAGGCACGTCGCAATCGGGGCTGCTGAAAGATGTGAGAGAATGTCGATGCGGCATAAACCGCCACGAGCGATGCGCCGTAGACCGCGCAGCCGATCACTTCGCGCGTACTGCCTGTACGCACGGCCAGCGTCACCAGAACGACGGCGCCCACCAGGCTCAGCGCCAGGCCGATGCCGTGCGTGATGCTGTTGGCGATTTCGTCCTCGATGCGCGGCAGGGACGGTGTCCCCACATCAAACGCAGTTTCCGTTGACATGGCCAAGCGGCGAGATCCTTTTCCCAGGCTGTCAGACGAACGGAATCCTCGACCTTTACCCCCAATAGTTAGCACATGCCGGATGGCAGGAAAGGCGGCGGTTCCGTCATTTCTGTAGCAAACCGGGGTACGTGCGGTCCAGTCCGATTTGGCCTGCGGCGCCGGTTTCGCGGGCGGGGCGGGCTGCTTGTGCGAGGGTGGTGACCGCAATTAGACTTGCACCCACAACACCTTGCGACCCAAGCAGTGTGACCGGCAACCTCCGGCGCTGGGCATAATTGGCCCCGTCGAAAATCCACGCACGACCAACCTTGTGGGAGAACCCAAGATGACGCGATCGTACGAAACAACTGGCCGTGACAGCGGCCCGCAGCGTGGCGCCCGGCGCGCCGCGGGAGACCTCTCACGGCGACGCTTCCTCGGCTGGGCCGCGGCAGGCGCGGGCGCTGCGATGTTCGGCCGTGTCGCGCGGGCACGGGCGGCAGACGATTACGCCGGTTTCGTGATGGGGTTGCAGACGTACTCGCTGCGCAATTATTCGGCCGACAAGATGCTCGACCTGGCGCGCGATTTCGGCGTGAAGACGTTGGAATTCTTCCCCGGCCATCTACCGCAAACTGATTCGGCCTCGCAGATCGAGGGCGTCAAGCAAAAGCTGAACGCCCGAAAGCTGACTGCGCTGGGCTATGGCGTTGTGCCGTTTACGAAGGACCATGAAGCCAACCGCAAGATGTTCGAGTTTGCCAAGAAGGCCGGCGTGCGATATTTGTCGGCCGATCCGCACGAGGATTCGTTCGATAGCCTCGACAAACTCGTGGCCGAATACGACATTCGCATCGCGATTCACAATCATGGTCCCGGCGCACGGTATGACAAAGTGGCCGACGTATTGAACGCCATCAAGGGGCATCATCCCTCGATTGGCGCGTGTGCCGATCTGGGGCATTACATTCGCGCCGGCGAAGATCCGGTGCGTGCAATCTCGCTGTTGACCGGCCGCTTGTACGGCGTCCACTTGAAGGATTTCGCCGAGCCGAAGAAAGATGCCGCGGGCGTGATCCTAGGACGCGGACAGTTGAACCTGCCGGCTACGTTCCGCGCGCTGCGTAAGGCGGAATTTCCGATCGACGCCTGTCTGGCGCTTGAGTACGAAGAGAAGCCAGACGATCCGCTCGAGGACATTCGCCAATGCCTGGCCGCCGCCGCGGAAGGGGCCAAAGAATCGCGAGGCTGAGCGTCACGGTATCACCCGAAATGCGAAAACCGCACCGCGTCGGAGCGTGACCCAAGCACAGTGCGTGGGTGCTAGGGCCCGCCCCGCGCGACGCGGAGTTTCGCCTTTCGGCGACACACAGTGTCGCTCCCCCCGAGTTTCTTTTTTGCGCGGCATAAATCCACTGCGTTCCATGCACAGCGTTTAATGCGCTTCGTCTAATGGACAGCCGCCTCGGGCCAGGGGAAACCGGGGGCTGGCAATTGCGCCAGGATGTCGACGGGCCATGCCGGCTGTGTCACCGGCTGCACCGTGAGTTCCGGCCAGCGGCGATCATCGTCGACGGTGTGCCACAGGCCGGTGCGCTCGTCCAGCATGACGACCGGTCGGCTGTTCTCGCGCTCGGCATAGATCGTGTTGCGCAGGACGCCGATCATGTCGTACGTGCCGACGGTCATCGATTGCCCGGTGGCTGGATTCTCCAGTCGCAGCAGCGAGGGGGTTTCGGTCCACAGGTACTGGAACCGTCCCCCGGTTTTGCGGCTGTGCCACTGCCCATCGCGGAAGCGCGCGGCTTCCTGCCATCGCGGGCCCAGCCGTAAAATGGAGCCCACCGATCGGAACGTCGTGGCAGGCCCAATGGCGCACTTGAGCCCACTAACCGTATTCCCGCCCCACAGCACTAAAAAACGCTCTCGCACCCGCTTCCCCGCGGTGGGTGTGATGTTCTGCACGACCACTCTCCCCGTAGTAGCTTGAAATCAGTGCAGCGGGCGTGATGCCCGCTCCCCTATATCACTAATTGCGAAACGGCGAGAAACCGGACGCGCAAAATCGCGAGTTGGGCCAGATTTGTTTGGAATCGTACAAATTGGTCTCTGCAGAGGGGGGAGTGTCATTTCTGCAGAGGGACAAGCCGCGTACAGATGCGCGCCAGCGTCGTCGATTGCGCCGCTACGAATGGCGATTGAGCGCAAGTACTATTGGGCAAGTAACAACACGGCGGCCCCCTGCACGCTGCCGGCTCGCAGCGCCGCGAGTGCCTCGTTCGCACGCGCCAGCGGAAAGGTCTCAACCGCCGTTCGCACCGGTACCTGCGGCGCCAGCGCGAGAAATTCCTCGGCGTCACGGCGGGTGAGATTGGCGACCGAGCGGACGATGCGTTCCCCCCACAGCAAATCGTAAGAGAACGACGGGATGTCGCTCATGTGTATGCCAGCGCAGACGACAATGCCTCCTTTGCGCACGGCCGCCAGCGAAAGTGGAACCAGCCCGCCGACAGGCGCGAAAAGGATCGCGGCATCGAGTTCGGCCGGTGGTCGTTCTTCCGAGGCGCCGGCCCAGACGGCTCCGAGCGATCTCGCAAAATCCTGGCCTTGGCGATCGCCGGCGCGCGTGAAGGCAAACACTTCGCGCCCCTCGTGAATCGCGACCTGGGCGATGATGTGTGCGGCGGCGCCAAAACCATAGATCCCCAATCGCCGCGCGTCGCCCACCATGCGCAGCGAGCGATAGCCGATCAAGCCGGCGCACAACAACGGCGCCGCTTCGGCATCGGAATAGAGTTCTGGAATGGAAAAGCAGTAGCGCGCGTCGGCAATGGTCAGCCCGGCATAACCGCCATCGACCGTATAGCCGGTAAACCGCGGCCGATCGCAAAGATTCTCTTCGCCGCGCAAACAGTAAGGGCAAACGCCGCACGTCCAGGCGAGCCAGGGAACGCCCACACGCTGGCCGAGTTGAAAGTTGCGCACGTCCGCGCCTAGTTGCCGCACGACTCCCACGATTTCATGTCCGGGGACCAGCGGTAGCTTGGGAGAGGACAATTCGCCGTCGACGACGTGCAAGTCCGTCCGGCAAACGCCGCAGGCGCGAACCTCGATCAGAAGCTGTCCCGTGCCGGGCGTGGGATCGGGGACGTCGGCAGCTCGCAAGGGTGAGTGCGGCCGATCGAGAAGCATCGCGCGCATGATTCGCTCCTGCTTTGACGGTAAGTATGGCGCAGTACAGCGCAATTCTACAAACGTCGAAGCGTGTTGGGCTATGTCACGACCGGGACGCGCGGGAAACCGGGAAATGCTGCGTCGGGGTTTGCCCCCACCGACGCTGGCTGGTTATCTTCGAGGGCTTGCCAATTGTTCGGTGCGAGCGGAATCGTGCTCGGTCACTCACAGGTGTTTGAATTCTCAACAGGCGAAATCATCAAGAGGCCCGCTTTCGTGGAATGGCTGCAAAACTACGATCCGTTCGGTGCGCCGGTGGCATCAACGCTGCTGGCGGCAGCGCCGATCTGCCTGCTCTTGGGGCTACTCGTCGCCGGCATCGCGGCCGAGCGGGCAGCGATCGCCGGACTGCTGGCCGCGCTGGGCGTGGCGATCTTGGGATTCGGAATGCCCACGGGCCCGGCGCTCGCGGCGGCTGCCAACGGAGCAGCTTATGGGCTGTTGCCGATCGGCTGGATCGTCGTGGCGGCCGTGTTCATGTTCCACCTGACGGTTGTGTCAGGGCAGTTTGATGTCGTGAAGCGATCGGTCGCCGCGATTTCGTCGGATCAGCGGATGCAGGCGCTGTTGATTGCGTTTTCGTTCGGAACGTTTGTCGAAGGGGCGGCGGGTTTCGGCACGCCGGTCGCCATCTCAGCGGCGTTATTGATCGGGCTTGGCTTTTCACCCCTCTACGCGGCGGGGTTGGCGCTGTTGGCCAACACCTCTCCGGTGGCGTTCGGGGCCTTGGGGACGCCGATCATCATGTTGGCCAAGGTGTCAGGCTTGGACGAAATGGAATTGAGCCAGATGGCCGGTCGGCAATTGCCGCTTTTCTCGCTGATCGTGCCGGCGTGGCTCGTGGCCGTGATGTCTGGCTGGCGCGGCGTGCGCGAATGCTGGCCGGCGATCGCCATGTGTGGTGGCAGCTTTGCCGGGCTGCAGTTTCTGACGTCAAACTTTCACGGCCCGACGTTGGTTGACGTGATCGGTGGGCTCGGCTCGCTGGTGGCGCTGGCTGTGTTCCTTCAGTTCTGGCAGCCGGCCGTGGTATGGCGTTTCCCGGATGCGGCACCTGCGCCGGTCGAAAAAACGCGTCTGACACGCGGCGCGATTATGTATGCGTGGATGCCGTGGGTGATCCTGTCGGTGATGGTCTTCCTGTGGGGATGGCCATCTTTTAAGACGGCTCTCAACGGCGGAACGACCGAGAACCCCAATGCCCTGGCAGGCATCAGTAAGCTGACGTTCGAAGTGCCGGGATTACACAATGTGGTTTACCCGACGGCGCCGGTCGCCAACGTCGCGCCGGGTAGGGACCGGGCGGATAAACCCCTGCCTGCGACGTACGACCTGAATTGGCTGTCAGCGACGGGCACCGGAATATTCCTGGCGGCAATCATCACGGCGTTTTGGCTGCGCATCGCGCCGGGGGTGTTCGTACGCCAGTTCTTCGAAACGCTGTGGCGCATGCGGCTGGCGCTGGTGACGATCGCCTGCATGCTGGGACTGGCGTTCGTGACCAAGTTCAGCGGCGCCGATGCCACGCTAGGGCTGGCGTTCACGCACACCGGCTGGCTCTACCCGTTCTTCGCGCCGCTGTTGGGATGGCTGGGCGTTGCGCTCACGGGCTCGGACACATCGTCAAATGCACTCTTCGGCAGCCTGCAGAAAATCACCGCCGAGCAATTGAACCTACCGCCGGTGTTGATCGTTGGTTCGAACAGCACGGGCGGCGTGATGGGCAAGATGATCGACGCGCAGAGCATCGTCGTCGCGGCCGTGGCGACCGAACAAAATGGCGGGGAAGGGGCCATTCTGCGATTCGTCTTTCCACACAGCATCGCGCTGGCTTGCCTGGTAGGGCTGCTGACGCTGGTGCAGGCGTATTTGATGACGTGGATGATTCCCGGCGGGCCGTGAGGGAATGCAGAGCGATGAATCTGGGGACGTGGGGGAGCGGAGTTTATCGCTGGGCTGAATGCTTTTTTGCGCTGGCCCTCACCTAACATCTCCCAGAGGGAGAGGGATTTGTTGGAGCACTGTTCGGTTGGCTCGGCCGTTTGGCGGATGTTTCGACGAGGTCCAGAACTAATCTCGCCACATCCTGATTCGTGGCCGCGGCCAGGGCTTGCCAGCCGGGGACGGCGTTGACTTCGATCAGGTACAGCGTGCCGTCACGAGCCGGAAGAATGTCGACGCCGGCGAGCGGCGCCTCGAGAGCCTGGGCCGCGCGGCGTGCGAGTTCTATTAGGTGTGTCTCGGGGGTGAAGGCCTCGGCCGTGGCGCCCCGGCTGACATTCGTGCGCCAGTCGTGTGGGTTGCGGCGTCGCATGGCGAGAGTTTGCTCGCCGATCACCAATAGCCGCAGATCGTACCCCTCGTGCTCGATGAACTCTTGCAGGTAGATCACGGCGCCAAGCTGTTCGAGCATGCGGAAGGCGCGTTCGGCGAGCGCTAGGTCGTTAACTCGCGTGATACCGCGCCCCTCGGAACCGAAGAGCGGCTTTATCACCACGTCCCGGCCGAGCTGTTCGAAGGCAGCCAGGGCCTCGTCGGCCGTCTGGCACGCGATCGTCCGCGGCACGTGCAGGCCGGCCGCTTGCAGCCGGGCCGTGGCGAGGAACTTGTCCACCGCGGCTTCGACGGCGCGCGGCGGATTAAGGACCGTGACGCCTGACGCGGCCAGCCGGCCAAGCACGTCCATGCGAAAGACGACCTGTTCGAGCGTGCCCGGCGGCATCGTTCGCACCAGCACCGCGTCGAACGAACTTAGATCGAGATCGGCCGAGGTGATTTTTTGCCGCGTCGGATCGACGGCCGCCGTTAATTGGCGAAATGTCGCAGGGACAATCCGGTGACTCGTGCCCGCCGCGCGCGTCAGGTCGCGCAAGTACCAACTAGTCGGCGAGCCCAGCACCGCTACGTCCATCGGGAATCCACTCCGCGTCAGGTCGAGAACGATTGCTCGATAACCTCGGGCAGCAACCGGCCGAAGCGAAAGGTCCGCCCCGTGTCGAGGTTCACGAGCGTCACGACGGCCGGGCTGAAGAGGTGTGGATCGACTCGATAAAAATCGCGTTCATAGCGTTCAAAAATCTGTCGGAAAGGCTGGCCATGATCGCTCGAAGCGCTGCTAGGAATGCGCGGACCCAGCGATGTCAGATCATCGTCCGCACCATGAACCCACAGCGTGACCTCGCCGCCATAAAGAATCGCGTCGTTCGTGCGACCAATCGCGGCCAGATCGTCAGCGGCAACCGGCGGCAATGGTGCCACGCCTAATCCGCTGGTCACGCGCGTGATGTCGAAGCCGATTTCCAGCATCTTATGCAGGGCTGTTTCGATCGAACGGGCTACGATCTGGACGCCGCCAGCCTGGCTGGCCGTCGGCGCGGCCAACAGCGTCACCCGTTCGGGCGTCACCTGGCAGGCCTGGGCAATGTATTGAATCGCCTCGGGTGTCGGCGTTTTGCGCGTTTCGAGCACGCCGACGACATCAGGCGCGGACTCGCGATTTCCGATGCGCTCGAAGAGCGGCTCCTTGCTGCCCACGGCGCGCATCGGGCCCGAGCCCATCGCGAAGTACTTGCCTTGCGAGATTTGCCAGCCGGCATACTGGCTGGCCATGCAGGCGGCCACCGGATGATCGGTCGTCACGGTCACCGCGGGGCCGGACCAGGTCGTCGAGGCCGGCACCAGGGCGATGCGTCCCAAGCCCGCCAGACAAACTTCGGCGAGCGCCATACCGGCCGCCAAACCGCCGGGCACGGCGATGCCGGCATCAATAAACGTCGCCCCGCCGATCGACGAGACAGCGACGCGCAGCCGCTCGGCATCGGCCATGATGCTCTGGCAGATCGTGGCGGCGCGCTCGTTGAGTTTCACGGTTATAGCCTGCGAAATGCGTGAAATTTGATCTCTATCGGGCTTGTATGATCGTTCTTCGACCGGTTGCTGGCAATGGGGCCGATTTGTTGTGTCGAGTGGCAATTGCCCGCGTGCTGGCCTGTGATCTAGAATTTCGTATCACTTGCGGCGCTTGGTGTTCGACCGGTGGTAGTTCGCGACCGGCGAGAGTACGCCGTGATGCATCGAAATAACACAACGCGCATGCCCCTTTGTGGAGCGGAATCGCTTGGCCAGTCTCACCGTTGAGAATTATCTGAAGACGATCTACCAGATTTGCGCCGCGCAGGACGGCAAGCCCGCCGCGACGGGGCAGGTGGCGTCCGCGCTCAATGTTTCGCCCGGCACCGTGACCAGCATGTTGAAGACGCTGGGCGACAGCAAACTGGCGACCTATACGCCGTACGAAGGAGCGCGCTTGACGACGGCCGGCAAGAGCCTGGCCCTGCGCATTCTGCGGCGGCACCGACTGATCGAGTTGTTCCTCACCAAGACGCTCGACCTGAGCTGGGACGAGGTGCACGAAGAGGCCGAGAATATGGAACACGCAGTGAGCGATCTGTTGGTGGATCGCATCGACGCGTTTCTCAACTACCCTCACGTCGATCCGCACGGCGATCCGATTCCCCGGGCCGACGGTTCGCTGCCGGACGAGCGGCTCCGTTCGCTGGCCGATTGCGAAGTGGGGGCGCAATTTCGGCTGGCGCGAGTGATTGACCAGTCGCCCGAGTTCTTGCGCTATCTGAGCGAAGCCGGGCTGCCGCTGGGCGCGATGGGGCGCGTTAAGGTGAATCGCGCCGAGGCGGGGATCGTGACCGTCAGCGTCAGCGGCGAGGATACGACGCTTGGCCGTCCGGCCGCCGAGAAGATTCTGGTCGCGGCCGTAGAAAAAGCCACGGCCAAGAAGTAATCGCTTCGCATCGCCGGCATGCTGCCTGACGCGTCGCGCGAGTCATTCATGCCGTAGCGCGGTGACCGGATCGATCCGCGCAGCCCGTCGGGCTGGATAAAAAGCCGCCAGCGTGGTGACGGTGACGACGACTACCAGAACCACGATCGATAGCCAGGCGGGAAAGACAAAGATCGACGAATCGAGGTCGACCTCGAGCTTGCCCGCCACGCGAGCCCGGACCCAGGCATCGCCCGGAAACGACGCGCCCCAGGCCAGTAGCAGCCCCAACAGTCCACCGATCAGGCCGATCAGCGCTCCCTCGATCAGAAACATGATCTGCAGTTGACCGCTGGCGGCGCCGACGGCCTTCATGATGCCGATCTCGCGCGTCCGCTCCAGCACGCTCATTGACATGGTATTGGCGATGCCGAGAGCCGCGACCAAGAGCGCCACCGCGGCGACGCAGGTCATGCCCGAAAAGATCAGCAGATACATCAAGCGTTGCTGTTCGACGTATTCGATCGCCGCGCGGCCATTGAAATTCTTCGCAGTGACGGCTTTATAAACCTCGAGCGTGTGGTCCTCGCTGTCGGTGATTACGACCGCTTCGTTGACGCCGAACTGTTTATAGCCGGGCTGGCGAAAGGCAATGTCGGTGGCAAGCCGATAGGGGATCACCACGTCGGTTGCCTGCCGCGAGGGATCCCAGGGAGCTTTTTGTTCGGCGGCCGTGGGTTGGCGCGTGACACCGACGATCGTCACTTCCTCGGTAATGGGATCGGCAGCCGCGGGATCGGGCTTGGCGGCCAATGCCGCGCGTATGGCCGACACCTCTTCGCCACTGAGATTCAACTTATCGAGAGCCGCGGGGAGTGCGGCCGTGATTTTTGCCAACACGCTATTTTGTTCGAGCGACAACGGCGATCCGTCGGGCTTCAACAGGACCAGGCGGAAACCACCCTGCGGCGCGGCTTGGGCTTGCATCTGCAGGCGGATTTTCTTGCCAATCGCCATCGGGACGCTTTTCTCATCGACCACGCCGAAACGATAGAGCAGTAATTCGTTGACGACCGCCGCGCGTTGATCGTCAGCGTCGAACATCCGCCCCGCGACGAGGCGTGACCCGAAATAGTCGTCACCGGGGCGGCCGCCGGACAGCTTTATCGGTTCTGAGTGGCCGTCCAGAATCGCGAAGCATCGCTCGTGAATCACCGGCACGACGGCCTCGACGTGCGGCAGCGCCTCGATATCGGCGAGCGCTTTCTGGGAAAGGATCAATTGCGGCGCGTCGTTACGGTTGTAAGCGTTCGCCTGACGAATGGCATGACGCAATCGGTCGCGTCGCTCGGCGCTCATCTTGCCGGGCACGTCAACGACCTCGGCCGCGGCGTTAACATCGCCGGTGATCCATTTCGATTGCACATGAACTTTGCGGAGAAAATCGGTGCGATGCGTTTCGCGATAGATCGTGTCCTGCACGCCCTGGCCGATCGAGAGGCTCGCCGCCAGCACGAACGCCCCGAACGTGACGCCGAGCGTGGTCATCAGCGTGCGCGACTTCTGTTGCGCGAGGGCCACGAGTGGCAGGGTTAACTGGTCGATCGTACGCACGGCAGAGAGTTCCGTCGGGATGTCAATTCAGGATCTGGCCATCTTGCAAGCGGATAACACGGTCGGTACACGAGGCGGCCAGTTCCTCGTCATGCGTGACGAGGATCAACGTTGTGCCATGCTCGGCAACGTGCGCGGTGAGCAGCGCCACCACTTCGCGGGCCGTGGCGCTGTCGAGATTACCTGTCGGCTCGTCCGCCAGTAACACGCGCGGGCGATTCACCAAGGCGCGGGCAATCGCCACGCGCTGATTCTCGCCACCGCTGAGTTGTGTGGGGAAATGATCCAATCGCGCGACAAGTCCCACCGCTTCGAGTGCCTGACGGGCAATGGCGCGGCGCGCGGCCGAAGTTTGCCCAGCGAAGATCATCGGCAGCTCGACATTTTCTAGCGCCGTCCGCGACAAGATCAGATTGAACGACTGAAAGATGCAGCCGACCGAGGCTGATCGGAAGCGGGCCAGTTGACGATCCGAAAGCGTGCTCAGTTCCTCTCCGGCCACTTGCAGCGAACCGGATTTCGGGCGATCGAGGCCGCCCAGCAGGTTCAGCAAGGTCGACTTGCCTGAGCCTGATTTTCCCAAGAGTGCCACGCGCTCGCCTGGCCGGACTTCGAACGAAATGCCGCGCAGCGCATAGACCGGTTGCGCGGCGCAGTCGTACGATTTCACGAGATCGACCGCGCGAATGGCGAAGTTGGCGTTCCCGCTACTGTCGGCACTCATAAGCTTTCGGTTGCCTGTTGTTCCGTTCCCGAGCGGTCCGGGGTGTGCCCACGGCCCTACTTATCATGGCTGTCTTGGTCGCAGAATTCTAGCGGCTCGCGGCGGAGGTGCCTCCACGGGGCGCCGTAAGCTTGATATATCGTTACTTTGCCAAGCGCGGGGCGGTGCGGTAATAAAGAGGCCGATCTCGAAATTTCTCCGGCTGCGATCGAACGAATAAGGAAGAGCATCATGCGTTTTCTGGGCGCCGTTTTGTTGGTGGCGAGCATGAGCGTCGGCGCAGCTGCCGAGGCGAACGAGGAAGCGACGCCGCCGGCCGACGCTACGGCCACGACCATGCAGGCGAACGCACGGGTGCGCGAGACGTTGCCCTTTACCGATCAACAGTCGTTCGCCGACGCGCGCCGCGGGCTTATCGCTCCCTTGTCGGCAGACATTATTCGCACCGACCAGGGGGACGTGGTTTGGGACCCGAATCAGTTTGGCTTTATCAAGGAAGATGCCGCGGCGCCGGACACGGTCAATCCCAGCCTATGGCGGCAATCGCAGTTAGTGAATATCTCGGGCCTGTTCGAGGTCACCGAGCGCATCTATCAGGTGAGGAATGCCGACCTGTCGAACATGACGCTGATCGAGGGGAACTCGGGCTTGATCGTCGTCGATCCCTTGGTGTCAGCCGAAACGGCCCGCGCGGCGCTCGCGCTGTATTTTTCGCACCGGCCGAAGCGAAACATTGTTGCCGTGATCTACTCGCATTCGCACGTCGACCATTTCGGTGGGGTGCGCGGCGTCGTCTCGCCCGACGATGTGAAGGCGGGCAAGGTGGCGATCTACGCCCCCGAGGGATTCTTCGAACACGCGATTAGCGAAAACGTGATGGCCGGGAACGTCATGGGACGCCGGGCCGGGTACATGTACGGCAACCTGCTGCCCCCCGACCCGCGCGGTCAGGTGGGGGCAGGGCTGGGAATGACGACCTCGACCGGCACCGTGACGTTGATTCCACCGACGGTGTACATCAGCCGCGACGGCCAGGAAGAAACCATCGACGGGCTGAAGTTCGAGTTCATGCTCGCCCCGGGGAGCGAAGCGCCATCGGAAATGCACTGGTATTTGCCGGAACTGAAGGCGCTGACCGTGGCTGAGAATGCCTGCCATACTCTGCACAATTTGTATTCGCTGCGCGGCACGAAGCTGCGCGATCCGCTGGCGTGGTCGAAGTATCTGCACAACTCGGTGCGGAAATGGGGAGGCAAGGCTGAGGTACTGTACGGCATGCATCATTGGCCGGTGTGGAGCAAGGAGCGCGTTATCGAACATCTTGAGCGGCAACGCGATCTGTATCGATTCATCAACGATCAAACTTTACGGCTGGCCAATCAAGGGCTGACGATGACCGAGATTGCCGAGCAGATCGAACTGCCCGAGTCGCTGGCCAAATATTGGTCGAACCGCGACTACTACGGCACTTTGAATCACAACGTGAAGTCGACGTACGTGTTTTATCTTGGCTGGTTCGACGGCAACCCAGCGACTTTGCATCCGCTACCGCCGGTCGAAGGAAGCAAAAAATACGTGGAGTACATGGGGGGCGCCGACGCAGTACTTGCCAAAGCACGCGAGGCCTTCGACAACGGAGATTACCGCTGGGTGGCCGAGGTGGTGAACCATGTGGTGTTCGCCGACCCGAAGAATCGCGCGGCCAAGGAGCTGCAGGCCAATGCGCTCGAGCAATTGGGATATCAGGCGGAATCGGGGCCCTGTCGCAATTTCTACCTGAGCGCGGCCAAGGAGCTGCGGCAGGGGATCGTCAAAACCGATGTCGCCTCGTCGGTGGGGGACGTTGTCGCGTCGCTGACGTTGGATCAATTCTTCGATTACCTGGGGATACGGCTTAACGCACCGAAGGCCGCCGGCAAGCGGATCACGCTGAACTTCGATTTCAGTGACACGGGCGAGAAGTACGTGTTGACGCTGGCCCATTCGGTGTTGAACCATTCCGATGGCGTGCAGGCGGCTGACGCTGACGCCACTTTGAAGCTGTCGCGCACATTGCTGAACAAGATCATGCTGCGTCAGGTGACGATGCCCGAGGCCTTGGCGTCAGGCGACATCAAAATCACCGGCAAGGTAGCAAGCGTGGGACAACTGTTTGGCCTGCTTGACACGTTCGACGCCTGGTTCCCGATTGTTACGCCGTAGGCAGAACGCGCGACGATGATGAGCAGCATAGCGATTGACGAAGCGCTGGCGCTCTTGAAACGGCGCGACCAGCTTCGTGGCGACGTTCGTGCTGCCATGGAACGGGCCGATCAGGGCAAGCTTCTAGACGCCGATGCGGTCTTCAGAGGCTTCTCGAGCGCGCGCAACATATCGAAGCCGCAGCGAGCGCGTCGGCATAAGTCGTCGCAAACGCCCCGCCGCCGGCGCTGACTTGGTGTGTCCATTCGTAGAAGCTGCATCCGGCGTTTATTTTGTTGACAAAGGACTACAAGTATAGTCTAATGGCGTCATCGGTAGGCGAACGACTTGATGAAGAGGTCTGGTCATGGCTGCTCGTGAAGAGCCAACGCCGTTATCGCCCGCGGAATGGGAAGTGATGAAGGTCCTGTGGGACCACGGGCCGCTCGCGGCGCGCGACGTCTATGCACGATTGCCTGACCAACACGGCTGGGCCTACAAGACCGTGAAGACGCTGCTGTCGCGGTTGGTCGCCAAGGACGCCTTGGCCTACGACCAGGTCGGGAATTCGTACCTCTATCGTGCGGCCGTCGACCGGCAGCGGATGACGCGGCAGGAAGTTCGCAGCATCTTTCAACGCCTGATTAGCGAGGCATCAGCGCCCGTGCTGGCGCAGTTCATCGAAGAAGCCGAGCTTTCGGACGAAGAGATTCGCGCGCTGAAGCGGCAACTCGATCAGAAGCGCAACGATCGCTCGCGCTAGCGACACGGGAGAGAAGGCGTGGACACCATTGAGCTGCTGTCGGGTCGCTGGTGGAACTGGATTGTCGCGGCAAGCTGGCAGTTAGCGATTGTGACTTGCGTCGTCGGGGCGCTTGTGGCACTGCTGCGCCGTGCCTCGCCCCGATTGCGCCACGCCCTATGGCTGATCGTCTTGGTAAAAGTCTTTCTGCCCCCCGGCCTGACGGCGCCGTGGAGCATCGGCCGGTTCGTGGCTCCGCGGGTTGCGGCCGCAGGGATTTCGCTTTCGCCTAACGGCGCCATTCAAAAGGCGGACAGCACCGAGACTGAAGATGGCTCGATTGCTGTCGACGACGATGCCGCGGGAATCGTTGCGGCGCAGAATGACTCCAGGCTGGCGCGGGCGACCAAGGACGCGGTTGGGCTCTCAACTCGCGCCTGCTTGATGTTGGCCTGGCTCACGGGGCTCTTTGTGTTCGCCGTCGTTGTCCTGGCTCGGTATGTAGAGGTTTTGCGCGTCGTTCGCGAGGCAACGGTCATTGACGAGGGGCCCATCCGGGTTTTGGCCGAGAGGATTGGCTTGGCGTTACACTTGCAGCGCCTGCCCGAGTTGCTGGCCACGCTGCGCGTGAGCAGTCCCTTTCTGTTCGGAGCGTTACGGCCACGGATTGTCCTGCCGGCGGCCTTGATGGCGGATTTAAACGAAACCGAATTGCGTGCGGTGTTGACGCACGAATTGATTCATTGGCAGCGCCGCGACGTCTGGATCGGTTGGTTGCAAGTCGTGGGGCAGGGGATGTTCTGGTTTCATCCGTTCCTGTGGTGGGTTAACCGCGAGCTACGCCACGAGCGTGAATGCGCTTGTGACGAGGCAGTGCTGCGACTTGGCGAAGTACGCCCGCAGCAGTACGGCGACTCGATCGTGCGGGTGTTGATGGCGGCGCGCGCGAGGTCGATGGCGACGGGCAGTCTGGTCGGTGTTTTCGAACGTGGAACAAAACTGCAAAACCGATTGGAGGAGATCGTGAATCACGAATCCGCGGCACGAAGATTTGGTTGGTGGTCCCGGTTGGCAGTCGCGGCCTTGGCCCTGCTTGTGCTGCCGATAGCGCCTGGCGCTAGTCAGCCCGGCAAGGCATCGGACTTGCCGGAGAAAACACCTTATCCCCAGATTGTTTCCACGACCCCCAAGATCGGCGCGACGGACGTGGCAGCAGACCTGCAATGGATTACGGTCACCTTCGATCGTGACATGGCCGACGGCATGAGCTGGACCGGTGGTCCGCCCTTCTTCCCTCAAACGGATGAGAAACGCCAGGCGAAATGGAAAGACCAACGCACCTGCGTATTGCCCGTCAAACTGGCGGCAGGCACCTATTATCGGCTGGGCATCAATTCGACGAGCTACCGGAATTTTCGAGCCCAGGGCGGTCCGCCGGCGCCCCCCTCGGCCTTGTATTTTGCGACCAAGGGGGCGAATGCCGATGTGGCGGCTCGGGTTGAAGTTCCGAAAATCGTCTCCCTCTCGCCCGCCAATGATGCGCAGGATGTTGATCCAAGTACGACGCAGTTGCAGGTCACGTTCGACAGGCCGATGGGAGAAGGAATGTCGTGGACCGGCCGCGGGCCGAAAGTTCCCAAGATGGACAATACGATCCCGCCACGATGGTCGTCGGATGGCCGGGTGTGCGCAATCTCGGTGAAGCTGGAACCAGGGCACGATTACGAAATCGGGCTCAATGATCCCCACAACGTCAATTTCCAAAGCAGCTTCGGCGTCCCCCTAAAGGCGATCGTCTATCGCTTTCGCACGGCAGGCAAATAAGATGGGCAAACACGCCCTGGGGAAAAGTGTGTGTTCGCCGAGTGAGTAGCGAGATTCCGCCGACGTCCGCCGTCCGACTGTGAATCGAATTTGGCACGGCTGTTGCTAAGCTAAGCTTGAGGAGCGATCCTGACGGTGGCGGGATCGTGATGCGCTCCGCAAGGGGGGGCTGCCGTGATCTGCGGCGGCCGATTCGATAAACGTTTGGGTGGACAGCTATGCGCAACTATCACTGCGTCTGCGGAAATACTATTTTTTTCCACAACAGCCAATGCATCGCTTGCAGGCGGGAGCAAGGATTCTGCCCCACGTGCCGGCTGGTGGTCGCACTGTTGCCTCAAGAAGAGGGCGGGTACCTGTGCGGCAACCCCGAATGTGGCGCGGCACTGGCCAAGTGTCAGAACTACGCAGAACATAACGTCTGCAATCGTAGCGTACCGGCCGATGCCGCGGGGACGTTATGCGATTGTTGCCGATTCAACGAAACTATTCCGGACCTGTCCGTTGCGGGCAATTGGGAGAAATGGCAACGCTTGGAAACGGCCAAACGCCGGCTGTTTTATGATCTGGAGGAACTCGGCCTGCCGTACGGTCAGGCCTGCGATCAGGTCGATCCGCCGCTCACGTTCGACTTCAAGGCCGACGTAATCCCCGTCAAGAACTTTTGGCGCTCGATCGGCAAGGTCGAAAAGGTGTTCACCGGGCACGCCGCTGGCCGGATCACGATCAACATTCGCGAAGCGGACGATGTCGAGCGCGAAAAGCTACGCGTGGACTTCGGCGAGGCACACCGTACGCTGATCGGCCACTTCCGTCACGAGATCGGGCATTATTACTGGGACCAACTAGTGAAGGGCCGGCGCGAGGATGAGTGCCGCGCCGTCTTCGGCGACCACGATAATCCAACTTACGCCGAGGCGATCGAAAAGTATTACAAGGACGGTGCGCCCGTGGATTGGTCGCAGAATTACGTCAGCGCCTACGCGACGATGCATCCTTGGGAGGATTTCGCCGAGACGTGGGCCACTTATCTGGACATGATCAGCGGCCTTGATACGGCCCAACATGTCGGTTTTGGTGGCGTCGCCGAGCCGATCGCCGCGGATCTCGACGCAATGGTGCGGCGCTATCAGCAATTGGGGATCGCGCTGAACGAAGTGAATCGCAGCATGGGGTTGCTGGATGTGGTGCCCGAGATCTTCGTCGAGCCCGTCGTGGCGAAGCTGCGCTTCATCCACGATCTGGCGCGGGCCGGTCGCGCCGAGAATGGCGCGCTGGGCGGGACGCCCCCGGTTACGGCGGGCGAAATTCCTGCGCCGCCGGACGCCGCCTCGGCGGGGCCAGTCTTGAACGAGACCGGCGTCGTGGTTGCAGGCAGCGCCTGAACGATTCGTGCCTGAATGTTTTGTTAAATGCCATGCTGGTCGTTTCGCGACCAGCGTGACGTCATCGGCGTATCTTGCGATTCGGCATTGCGAAACGCGGGTTGACCTTATCAGCCGCGCTCGCGAAAATTGCGCTGCCACCCGCCGAATCTTTCCCGATCGTCCGATCCGATACAAGCTTGCAACGCCGGTTTTCTAACGTGATGACTCACGGACCGGCTTCCTCGGCGGCGTTTCGGGACGCCTATTGCAATCGCTATCGCCTTGAAAACAGACCCACCCGATATGCGTGCAGGCACACATTCCTGGACAACGCTGGCCACGGGCATTTTCGCGTGCTTGTTGATTGTTGCCGGCAGCATTTGCTTTCGGGAAATCAGCGCGCTGCACGAAAACTCGAGCTGGGTGGCCCACACGCACGAGGTGATCGGTGCGTTGGAAAAGTGTATTGCCACGATCACTGACGCCGAGACCAGCCAACGCGGCTTCGTGATTACGGGTAACAACGATTACCTGTCCCGGTACGACGCCACACAAGCCGACTGCCAGGCCTCCTTGGCGGAAGTCGAGAAGTTGACCGGCGACAACCCGGACCAGCAGGAAAAGATTGCACGATTGCAAGAGGTGGTTCGTAAGCGCCTGGCCGAGCTGCAAGTCCCCTTGGAACTGGCGAAGAATCAAGATACCGCCGGAGCGCGCGAGCGCATCAAGGAAGGGCGGGGCCTTGCGTCGATGGACCAAATTCGGTCTTTGATCGACGAGATGCAGCAAGACGAGCGTAGCTTGCTCGCCGAGCGCGAGACGGCGAACAACCGGACGTTCTCGTCCGCGCTGCGGAACGTGATCGTTAACGTGCTCGTGGGCCTGGCGGCGCTGGCGACCGTCTGGTACCTGGTCTATCGCTATTTGCAGGTGCTTGACAAGTCGGCGGCCGAAATCCACGACCAGCGCGAGCTGCTGCACGCCACGCTGATCAGCATTGGCGACGGTGTGATCGCCACGGACCACGAGGGGCGCGTCAATTTTCTCAATGCGGTGGCGCAGCGGCTGACGGGCTGGAACGAGTCGGACGCGGCAGGCCAGCCACTATCCCGCGTGTTCCATATCGTTAACGAGGAAACGCGGCAGGTTGTCGACAACCCGGCCGAGCGCGCGCTGCGCGAAGGGCAAATCGTGGGGTTGGCGAACCACACGATCCTGATCGCGAAGGATGGCGTCGAGTGGCCGCTGGACGACAGCGCCGCACCGATTCGCACCCGCACCGGCGAGGTCCGAGGAGCGATTCTGGTGTTTCGCGAGATCACTGAGCGAAAGTTGTACGAGCGGCAATTGATGTCGCATGCCGATCAATTGGCCGAGGACGATCGTCGCAAGAACGAGTTTCTGGCGACATTGGCGCACGAATTGCGCAATCCGTTGTCGCCCCTGAGCAATGCCCTGCAGTTGTGGCCGTTCGTGAAGGACAACCCGGCCGAATTGGAACGCCTGCGCGTGCTGATGGTGCGACAACTGCGGCAGATGAATCGCTTGATCGACGATCTCTTGGATGTTTCGCGCGTGACGCGCGGCCACATTCATTTGCAAAAACAACAGGTCGATATCACGGCCCCGATCAACGAGGCGATCGAAACGGTTAAGCCATTCATCGATGTGGCCGGGCAACGTTTGACGGTGACGCTGCCGGAGAGCCCCGTATTAGTCGATGGGGACGTGGCCCGTCTGACGCAAGTCTTTGGAAATATTCTGAACAATGCCTCGAAGTTCACAGGCCGCGACGGTGTCATCTGGGTCAGCGCAGAATCCACCGACGGTCATGTCGTCGTGCGATTTCGCGACAACGGACCGGGCATTCCCACCAATATGCTGGGCGAAATCTTCGAGATGTTTCGCCAAGGAGACAACTCGCTGGAGCGAGCCAACGGCGGACTGGGCATTGGCCTGACGCTGGTCAAACGGCTGGTCGAGGAACATGGCGGCTCAATCCAGGCACACAGTGATGGTCCGGGATGCGGCAGCGAATTCGTCGTGAAGTTGCCCACGCTTGCTCCGACAGACGCCAACGGCGATGGCCAGGAGATGCGCTATCGCGTCGAACAGGTGGCCAGTGTGCCGGCGCACCGCATTCTCGTCGTCGACGACGTACGCGCTTCGGCGCATACCCTGGCCATGATGCTGCGCGTGATTGGCCAGGAGGTGGCCGAGGCGAACGACGGGCCGACCGGCATCGAGTGGGCGCTCGCCAACCGGCCGGCCGTTGTATTTCTGGATATCGCCATGCCAGGCATGAGCGGGTATGACGTGGCACGCCGCATGCGGGCGGAATTGCCTGAGGTCGTGCTGGTGGCGCTGACCGGTTACGGGCAGGAAGACGACCGCCGGACAGCGCTAGAGGCCGGCTTCGATCATCACCTGGTAAAGCCGACCAGCCTCGATACTCTGCGGCAATTGCTGGCGGGGATTGGTCCGGCCGGCGTTCCCGTCGATGGACAGGCCACGTAAATTCGACGTCCTGTGCAACAGAAGCACTGGCCCCCATCGACGCGCGCCAATCGAAGCGTCCAAGCGTGAAAAAAAGCCGTGGCGGCTGGTCCGGGATCTGGCAAGGGAATTGATCCCGCGACCGCACCGCCACGGCCCGTGCATCGTGAACGCAAACGACGCGATCAGATCGTCTCGAAGATCTTCGAGAAGTCGAACGCGCTTTGCGTGATGCTGCTCGACGTGTTGTCGACGTAGCTCTTGGCCGTTCCGGCGGTGTCGCGATTGAGCGACCACATCGATATCCGTGCCATGTCATGCTGCTGGGCAAAGGTCGTAAGCTGCTGGGCGGCAGGCTTGTCGAAGACCTCGTTCGTGTCGTCGTTGACACCGATCATCGGAGTGACACCGATCATCTGCCACAACTGCGCACTGGTCTTGGCCGTGCCGTAAAGTCCTTGCAATTGCGCGAACAGACTATTGGCGGCCTCGATGGCAAAGGTCCCCATCTGCCCTTGCGGGTTCGGCGCGGCCGACTCGCCGTAATCCATCGTCATGACGTTGACACCGCCGATCTGCACGCCATATTTCAGCGCGGATTGCAACACGTACAACCCGTCGGCCGTGAGGCCCGAGGGGAGTGCCGGCAGTGTGAACCAGATCGTCAGAGGCTGGCCTGCCGCGGCCTGCGCCTGTTGCAGTGCGGCGAGGGCCTGCGAGCGACGATCGATCGAGGCGTGATCCGCCACGGCGGCCCCTTCGATATCGAAATCGATGTGCGTCAGGTTGTAATCCGTCACGACGGTTTGATAGGCCGCGGTGAGCGTCTTTACATTCGTGATGACTTGGGCGAGTTCCTGTCCGGCTTCGCCACCGAATGATGCCATCACGTCGCCGCCGAGCGATCGGACCGAAGCCACTTGCTGACGCAGCGCCATGTCGAAGGCGCCGCCGTTGACTTCATACTCGCTGTAACCGCCCCAGGCAGGCTGATTCTGCGCGTCGGCCGTAATGAAGGCCAGCGTGTAATACTTGACGCCTTGCGTTTGCGTTGCGGACACCAGGTTGTAGGTCGGATACAGCGTCACATCGACGTAAGGCGCGTAGTACTGCGCCGGCCAGGCCACGGTCGACGCCGGGGTTCCGACCGTCAGCGTCACGATCGCCGAGCCGGTACCGCCGCGACCATCGCTGACGGTGTACGAGAAGCTGTCTGTGCCGAGGTAACCGGTCGTGGGCGTGTACGTCACGGTGCCGTTGGAGTTCAGCAGCGTCGTGCCGTGCGATGGCTTAGTCACGGCGGTGACGGTTAGCGGATCGCCATCGGGATCGGTGTCGTTGGCTAAGACGTTGACGATCGTGGCCTGATTAGGGTTTACCAGCAGCGCATCGGCGGCCGGCGTTGGGGAATGGTTGGTTGTGCCTCCGCCCGATGTGCCACCTGTTGTGGAACCGCTGTGCAGCAGATAGTTGGTGGGCACGACCGTCGAATTGCCGGGGCTGCCGTTAAATCCAAAAGAAGCCGTGCCTCCGGCCGGAATCGTGCTGTTCCAACCGGCGTTCGTGATGACGTAGTGATTGCCCGTATGGCTGACAATCGATGCGTCCCAGATCGATGTGATCGTGGCCGGGAAGTCAAATTCCAGGGTCCAATTCGTAACGGGCTGCTGGCTGCTGTTGGTGACGGTGACCTGACCGGTAAAGCCTGATCCCCAATCGCTGGTGACCTGGTATTTGAAATTGCCGGTCGAGGGGGCGGTGTCGTCGTTGGTGATGGTGCCGGTTGCCGTTGCGCGATTGATCGTCGCGCCGGTGGGATTGCTGAGCGAGACGGTGAAGGTCTCGTTTAATTCGACCGTGGTGTCCCCAAGTACGGGTACCACGATCTGCCCGGTGGTTTGCCCAGCGGCGATGGTCAGCGTGCCGGTGGTGGTCGAGTAGTCGCTGCCGGCGGTCGCAGTGCCGTTAGCGGTTGAATACTTGACGGTGACCGGCGTCGTCGCGGCAGCCGAAAGCGAGACGTTGAAAACAAAATTCGACGTGCCGGAATTTCCTTCGGCCTGCGTGACGTCGGCAATCGAGAGTGTTGGCGCGGGGGCAGGCTGACCGCCGCCGCCGGCTGCCACACCGTTGACGACGTAGTTCGTCGGCGCGATGTTGCCGCCGCCACTGGCGACGAAGCCGAAGCTCACGCTGGAATTCGCACCCAGCGTGCTGTCGTACGACAGCCCTTGGATGACGTAATGGTTGCCGGTGTGGCTGACGACCTTGGCATCCCAGATCGAGGTGATATTGCGGGCCAGATCGAACTGGGCCTGCCAGTTCGGAATGCTCGTGGCCTGCTGGTTCGTAAGTTGAAGCTGTGCCTGATAGCCGGAGCCCCAATCGTTGGTGAGCGTATAGGTGGCCAGCACGCCGGCGGCCAGCATATTGCGATCTTCGAGCATTTCGAAAGTGCGGGCGCCGAACATCCGGCGGCCAGGTTTTTGTTTCTTTGGGCTGTTTGAGCGACCGAAGCGCGCGAGCCAGTTTCGCTGCTGATTCCATTTGTTCATGGTGCAAGTTCCTGGTGGTGTTTCCCTGCGCCGCGTTCGTTTCGCGAGTGCGCGAACGCCAACGCCTGTATTTGCGAGACGAGCCGTTTCCCCGAACTTTTGTCGCGACTTGGCGCGCGGGGAGGCGCTGCTACTGGCTCTACGAAAGCGGCGCGAACCTTGGGCCGGACTGAGCCGGCGAAGATGTGGTAGGGGAACCCCTGCAATCCCCCCAACCGATTCGCGGTGCGACGATCTTTACCGGAAATGCGGGCGAAGGCAAGGTAATGAACGCGCAGCGAACTCGCCGCGTAGTGCAAGTAACCTATCTTGCTCCCGGTTCAGAGAGCTTCCCCTATGCCAAGAGGACACGTCCTTCCGGACGGCGCTAGCGTTGCCACATTACGTGGCGAGGCTGGCCTGACTCAAGACGAAATGGCGCAACGAGCCGGCTACGGCCTGCGCACGATCGGGAACGTCGAGGGAGGACGTCCCACCACGGCGGCAACACTGACGGCCATCGCCACAGTGCTGGGCGTCTGCCTGGGCCGGCCTGTGCAGCTATCCGACCTGCTAATGCGGCGACGGGACACGGAGGGAACCGCAAGAGGAGGCAATAGCGGTCTGGCCTTCCGCGAGAACATCAAGCTGCTGGAACTGCCGTCCTCGGCGGCCAATTCCACCAGCGGCGCGGACGTCGCGTCGACCAAGATGGCCGTACTGACCGACACGGTTTGTCTGCGCGGGGCGCCTGAGCATGCCGCGGAGATCATGTTCTATTATCCGGGCCGAGAGATCGACGGAGTGTCATTGTCGCACGCCAGGAATGCGGCGTGGATGGGCATGAGCGAAGTTCGCCTGCGCGAAAGTGAACATGCCCCGCGCGATCGATTTCGGGCGCTTCGGCTGACACTTTCCGAGCCGCGCTCCGACGCGACCCTCGTGCAGAATCGGGTGGAATTCAACGATGGATTCTCGCGCCCGCATCAGAAGGTTTTTCCCGCGCACGTCGCCTACCCGACCGATAGTTTGACGCTGTTGGTGAAGTTTCCGACGAACGAACCATTTCGCGTGCTGCGCGGATTATGGCGTCGCAAGGCGGGGGCGCCGCTGTTGCCTGCGGCCGAGAAGCCGCTGGCGCTTGTGCCCGGCAACCTGGCTTATTGGCGCATCAATGCGGCCCGCCCCGGCGAGACCTATCAACTGAGCTGGACGTAGGGGCTCGACCGCCTCTGACCCCGGGCTGCTGCATAGTCTGGCCCCGGCTGGGAAGACGCTCGTCGGGCAGCGTTTAACACCTTTGCCGCCGCTGCCGACCGATTTCGGACCCCGCTTTGACGGATCGCCCTGCGGACCGTACAAAAGGGAGGTCGCTCGGCGCGGCAGCGAGATGGCTGCCGATGAGAGGCCCCCGCAATGGGGCGCTGTGAACCTGGTCAGGGGAGAAATCCAGCAGCCATAAGCAGTCAGCTCTTTGTGCGGGGGTCTCTCACCGGTCGCCTGACCAGCGATCCTGGGTGAGCCCGATTCCACGTTTAGCTGGTTCGAGCCGCCCCCGTTCCGTCGAGGCTACGCCGCGCGGCGCACAGGTGCGAATCCGCGAGCGGTCGCCGAGCACGACGATCTTTGAGGTGCATCAAGGAGGCGAATTCTCATGGCGAGCGAGCGTCTGCCCCAGGACACGCAGGACGACGACGCCCCGCCATCCGACCTTGCTGGCCAGCGGGACCACGGCCGTAAAGAGTACGTCGTTGTCGCGCGGCGTTATCGGCCACAGGCTTTCGGGCAGTTGGTCGGCCAGGAGCATGTCGCGCGAGCCCTGACGGCCGCGATTACGAGCAATCGCGTAGGCCACGCCTATCTGTTTACTGGCGCCCGCGGTGTTGGCAAAACGTCCGCGGCAAGAATCCTGGCCAAGTGCCTGAACTGCGTCGAAGGGCCGGCCGCCGTGCCGTGCGACCGTTGCGATAGCTGCCTGAGCATCGCGTCCGGCGACGATGTCGATGTGCTTGAAATCGACGGCGCCAGCAATCGCGGCATCGAAGAGATGCGCGAATTGCGGCATAACGTGGGCATTCGTCCCAGCCGTTCGCATTTTAAGATTTACATCATCGACGAAGTCCACATGCTCACGCGCGAGGCGTTTAACGCCTTGCTGAAAACGCTGGAAGAGCCGCCGGAGCATGTGAAGTTCATCTTCTGCACGACCGAGGCCGAGAAGATTCCGGTCACGATTCTGTCACGCTGCCAACGGTTCGATTTCGCCGGCATCCAGGCGGGCTCGATCGTCGGCCGCTTGAAGCAAATCGTGGCCGCCGAAGGGATCAGCGCCGACGAACAGGCACTTGTGCTGCTTTCGCGGCGGGCTGGTGGTTCGATGCGTGATAGCCAATCGCTGTTAGAGCAGTTATTGGCCGTCGGCGGCAAGCAGATCACGGTCGATGACGTGAACAATCTGCTGGGCACAGCGTCCGATGAGCGGTTGTCGCGACTCGCTGGACACTTAGTCGCGCGTGATGCCGCGGCGGCGATTGCCGATTTGGATGCGGCAGCGGCCGAAGGGGTCGATACCGGGCAATTGCTCGATCAATTGCTGGTTTACTTCCGCGATCTGATGGTGGCCGCGGTCGGCGGATCGTCGGAAATCTTGCTGCAAACCGATCCGACCTCGCAGCGCCTTGCGATCGAGCAGGCCGAGCAACTCGGGTTGCAAACCGTGATGGCCGCGATGCAGATCCTGGATCACACGATCGCGCGGCTGCGGTACAGCACGCAAGGGCGCGTGCTGACGGAGTTGGCACTCGTACGTATTTGCCAACTCGCGGATCTGGAAGAACTGTCGACGTTGGTTGAGCAGGTGCGATCCGGTGCGGGCGTAGTTGAGATTTCTGCGCGCTCAACGGAACGCGTGACGTTGCCTCGTGCTGAACTGTCTCGTCCAGAGGCGCCACGTGTAGCGCTGCCGAGCGCAGCGGACGCTTCGTTAAAAAAAAACGATGAGCCAGTCTTAGCTGATGAAGAAAGCGAATCGACGTCGTCTGCTCTTGCACCCGCTGTAAAAACTTCAACCGCGCAGACAGCTCAAACTTCGCCAGCCGCGGTGCCGCTACAACCGGCCGATGCCATACGTCTGTGGCAGCAAACCTTGGCGCGTCTACAAGGCATGACTGCCGATTATGCCTCTTCGGCTGATCGTGTAGCAATTTCTGCGCCAAACTCGCTGGTCGTTACCTTCGCAAAGAAGTATAATTTGGCCAAAGCCTTCTGTGAGAAGCCTGAACAGGCGGAAAAAATCGAGCGGGCTTTGACCGAAGTGGCGGGCCGGATGGTGCGCGTCACCTTTGAACTCGACCAGGATGCCGGTCCCGAGGCGGCCACCGCGGCCCCGAGACCGACACAAGGGCGGGATCGAGTGCGAGAGGTGGCGAAACATCCGATGGTGACCCGTGCGATGGAGTTATTCGACGCTCGTCCGGTGCGGGTCGACGAACGGAGAAGCTAACCAGTTGCAGATCGAGTTCGGCAACGAACCACACCGACTGGTAGGAATGATCATCACGGTGCGTAAGCGCCAGTGGAGGAACGTGTGTTCGGCGGATTAGGAAACCTGGCTTCGATGCTCCGGCAAGCCCAGCAGATCGGTGGCAAGCTGGAAGGCATGAACGATACATTACGCGGCAAGCGCGCCACGGGGAGCGCCGGCGGCGGCATGGTCGAAATCGAGGTCAATGGATTACAGGAAGTGCTGAGTTGCCGGATCGACCCTTCGCTGTTTGCTCAGGGGGATCGTGAGCTGCTGGAAGACCTGGTGCGCGGCGCTTCGAATGACGCGATTGCCAAGGCCCGGCAGTTTCATGCCCAGGCGATGCAGGAGGTGATGGGGGGCGCGGATATGCCCGGCTTCAGCGAGGCGCTGGCGAAACTGGGTGGCGGACCGTCCCCCGGCGGTTGAGCGCCCGGCGGTTGAGCAAAATACTTGACGGAGAGGAATCGCACACGTGCCGCAGTTGACGGAATCGGTGAGCCGGCTGGTGCAAGAGTTTTCGCGCTTGCCGGGCGTTGGCAAGAAGAGCGCTGAACGATTGACGTACCACGTCTTGCGCGTCAGCAAGACCGAGGCGCTGGCGCTTGCGGATGCGATTCGCAACGTCAAGGAAAACGTTCATTACTGCAAGGTCTGTTACAACCTGGCCGAAGGCGAGCTTTGCGAGATCTGCGGCGACGCACGCCGCGATCAAAAGCTGTTATGCGTGGTCGAACAACCACGCGACTTGATGGCGCTTGAGCAGGCCGGAACCTATCGCGGCCTGTACCACGTACTGTTGGGAAGGATTGCGCCGCTGGAAGGCGTAGGACCGGATCAATTGACGATCGATGCACTGACCGAGCGGGTGCGGGTCGGTGAGTTTCGCGAAGTGATCATGGGTACGAATCCGACGTTGGAAGGGGATGGCACGGCGCTTTACATTTCCAACTGTTTGGCCGAATCTGGGGTGGAAATCACGAAACTTGCTCGGGGAATCACGACCGGCAGCGTGCTAGAATTTGCTAACAAGGAGATCCTTGCAGATGCCTTGTCGGGGCGGCAGAAGTTTTAAGTCATTTCGCGTAATCGTCGGCACCGTTCTGGGGCGCGGCGCTATAGAATGCCACTGGGGGCCAGCGTGGGCGGAGGATTCCGCCGGCGGCTGACATCAAGCAGAAGAAGCAACTCGCATGCGTTTGTCCTTTGGTCAAGAGCTGAAGCTCGTCCAGAAGCAGATTCTGGCGCCGCGGATGATCCAGTCGATGGAGATTCTGCAGTTGCCGATCATGGAGCTGCAAGAACGGATCGAGCAAGAGATTGCTGAAAACCCGTGCCTCGACAAGCTGGAAAACGATCCTGACTTGCCAGACGAGACGGGCGAAATCGAAGAAAACCCGAACGCACCGACGGCAGAGGAACGCGAGCTGGTCGTCGATGAAACGAAGAACAACGAAGACGATTTCGAGCGGCTGCTGAACCTCAACGAAGAGTGGCCGGACACCTTCGACGAGCGGCCACGCACCTCCAGCACGCGGATGGAGGAAGACGCCAATCGCAAGCATGATGCGATCGCCAACATGGTGGCGCGACCGCAGACGTTGCAAGATTACCTGTGCGATCAGTTGAGCTGGTTCGAGCTCGACGAAAGCACTCGGCAGATGGCCGAGCGCATCATTTACAGCCTGGACGCCAATGGCTGGCTGCGCGGACAGCTCGAGGATTTGATCGATCCCAACGGTGGGCTCGAACAACTGGCCCTGGCCAAACGCGCCTTGGCCGTGGTGCAAAAGCTCGATCCCCCCGGTATTGGCGCGCATGACTTGCGCGAGTGTCTGCTATTGCAACTGACGCCGGTCATGCACTGCTACGAACAGTTGCGGACGCTGGTCTCGGGGCACTTGGAAGATATCGAGCACAATCGCTGGCCCGTAATTCAGCGGCGCACCGGTTACTCGATGGAGCTGATCCAGGAGTCGCTGCAGGAATTGCGCAAGTTGAATCCTAAGCCGGGGGCCGATTTCGGCGAAGTGCCGGCGCCGACGGTTACGCCCGACGTATTCATCGACGTCATCGAAGGGGGGAAGTACAAGGTCCGGCTCGAAGACGGTCGTACGCCCAGCCTGTTCATCAGCCCCTACTATCGCAAGATGCTGATGAAAGGGGACGCG
This sequence comes from Pirellulales bacterium, assembly GCA_036499395.1. Lineage (NCBI taxonomy): Bacteria > Pseudomonadati > Planctomycetota > Planctomycetia > Pirellulales > Pirellulales bacterium. The sequence continues at coordinate 96,056 of DASYDW010000019.1, read as the reverse complement.
ACCGACGCCGAAAAGGAATGGATCAAGCGCAAGATCAACTCGGCGCAGTGGCTGATTGAATCAATTGAGCAGCGCCGCAATACGCTGACGCGCGTGGCGCAGGCGATCGTCGATCACCAGACCGAATTCTTGACGAAAGGCCCCGAGTCGATCGAGCCTTTGAAGATGCAGCAGATCGCCGACAAGGTGGGGGTCCACGTCACGACGGTCAGCCGAGCCGTCGACGATAAATGGATCCAGACGCCGCGCGGCATCTTCCCCTTGAAGCGATTCTTCGGCGGCGGCACCGTCAGCGCGGCGGGCGAGGAAGTCGCCTGGGACGCGGTGCGGTTGAAGCTGCAAGAGATCGTCGACGGCGAAAGCAAGCAGCATCCTCATAGCGATGACGAGCTGGTCAAGGAGTTGGAAAAGCACGGCCTTTCCGTGGCCCGCCGCACAGTGACCAAGTATCGCAAGGCGATGAAGATTCCCAGCTCCCGCCAACGGCGCGACTGGACGATTGCCCCCGGCGAGGCCGCGGCAGGCGAGCATTCCGCATCGCAGAACGGAGCGGCGGGGCACGCAGGAGATTTGGCGGCCGCCCTCGACGATGACGCTGCCGATGGCGAAGGTGACGGCGACTAGCCGTTACACGTACGGCGCCATGCTGGCATAAGTCCTACTTGGTCCGAGAGCGGTAGAGTAGACTTGAACTCTAGGCTGGGCCTATAGGTCTGGGCCTGGAATTTCCCCGTGCGGGGGAGGGCGCCTGAGCCGTGAGGACGCATCGATCGATGGTGAATGGTGCGATCCCCCGATTCTCTTCGCCCGGCCGGAAGCGTAGATTGCCGCGTTGCAAACCTGCGACGGCCATCGGACTGAGATTGGCAAGCCACTTATGAAGTGCCCTTTCTGTCGGGTCGACAACGACCGCGTGACTGATTCGCGAGCTAGCGAGGATGGCTTCGCTATTCGCCGCCGCCGCGAGTGTGTGAACTGTCACCGCCGCTATACCACGTATGAACGGATCGAGGAGCAGGCCGTCAAGGTGGTGAAGAAGGATGGCGTGCGCGTCCCTTTCGAGCGCGACAAACTCAAAAGGGGGTTGGAACGGGCCTGTTGGAAGCGGCCGATCAGCGACGAACAGATCGAGGCCACGGTCGCGGCGATCGAGGCCGAGGTCTTTGCCAACTTCGACGCCGAAGTCAACAGCCGCAACCTGGGTGAGTTGGCCATGCAACACCTGCGGCAACTCGACCAGGTGGCCTACGTGCGGTTTGCCAGCGTCTATCGCGACTTCGAGGATGTCCGCGATTTTGTCGAGGAACTGCAGCCGATGCTCGATAAGAACGAGCCGGCGCCATAGCTGCTAGGTTCTCTACTCGCCGGCGAGCGGTTTCAGCACCGCGCCCAATCGAAAACCGGCTTGCACCACGCGATCCGTGGCGATGCGCACGCCGGTCGTTAGATATTCCTCGCTGACCCGGAGGGGAAGGGGGGGACGCCCATCGGTGCGCGCCGGTTGTACGCGCAGGTAGCCCAGCACTTCCGGCGTATAGACGACCGAATCGACGAGTTGCCGGCTTTCGGTCAGCCATTGCTTTTCGTCAAGTTGCGCGGCGGCGGTTCGACCGAGCTGTGCGAGCCGAACATCGGCCGAGAGTTCGCCGGCACGACGCCGGGCGGCCGCGAACGTGGTCCAATCGCCCAGGAACTCGTCCCACAGCGCGTGCAAGTTGAAGCCTTGCTGCGTCGGTACCGAATTGCCCCCTTTGTCTCCTTCGGGGAACAAATTTGTCGAGAACATCGCCGTGGAATGCAGCGGCTGGTGCAGATCGCCGACGTCATGCAACAGCCAGCAGAGCCAGACCGCGGCTTCAGCCTCCGAGGCCGGTCGCGCGGCGAGCGTCTTGCGCGCCAGGCGAATCGTTTGCACCGCGTTCATGTCCGACTGCGGACTATTCGGCGGGTCGAGCGACTGATTCAACGACAGCGATTTCTCGATGGCCGTCCGGTCCGCATCGCTAAGAAATGTCGGCAGGTCGATGTAGTGCCAGGTGGGATGGTTGTATTTCTGCTTCAAGTCATCCGGCAGACCGCGCGCCATATCGGGCCAGATGGCCGCCTGTTGCAGCAACCATTCGCCTTGAATCTCGGCCGCGCCCTTGCCTACTTCGGGCGGCATGTGCGGGGCGAAGTCTTCGGCATAGCGCGGGTGCTGCTTCAATAAGGCGGCGAGTTTGCTTTGCTGCGCTGGGGAAAGTTGCCGAAACGCGATCGAGGCGATGATCTTGTGCCCGGCCTCGCTCCAGCCACGCACGGCGGACGCGGGGAAGAGCAGTAGCAAACAGGCCAGCGTAACGATCCGTCGAAGTCGCATAGAAACACAGCTCTGGGTGCGGATTAGTGGTTCCACTCGTCGTGCGTTGATACCAGACGAGTCGCGCCGAATCTACGCGGTGCCGGCCAGTCGTCAAGCGGCGCGCCAACTTCTCACGAAACTCTAACGCCGCACTGATATTTCGCACATGCAGCGTTAACGCGAATCTATTGCAACTCTCACACGGCGTTCATTGCTTGCAAACGTGCGCGCGTTACGATCCCGCAAACTTTGCTTGTAATCGCGAGTCTCGGGCGCTCGAGCGTCGTCTCGGCGCTGGCAAGGAAAGTTTCGCGGCTCGCATTTTCATTCTCAAGGGAGCATCTCATGACCCATTCGTTCCGTTCCGATCGCGGCAGTTCGATGCGGCGCAACAACAACAAGAGTCGCCGCGTGTGCCGGCTGGAACCGCTCGAGCGACGCGAGCTGCTGACCGCCAGTGCGCTAGCCAATGGCGTCGGGACGACGATCGAATACACAGGCCCGTTCAGCACCTTTTTGCCGGTCGGAAGCGGTCCGAATTCCTACAGCGGGTTTTCGTCGTTTGGCAATATCGATGTTCCTGCGAGCGCCTTTGCCTTGAATTCGGGCGTGTCGGGAGTGAACAACCTGAGCTTGAATCTGTTCAACACGGCGACCTCCGGGAAGTTCGCGCCGACTGACGGTTCGTTCGCCGTTTACTTCGTGCCGAACAATACGACGCCCGTCAGCAGCATGCGCTTTGGCGGTCCGACCGGAACCAAGGCCGGAACGCAGGTCGACCTGGCGGCCATCGGCACCACGACGGGCGGAGCCTCGACGCTGGGCATCGATTCGTCGGACTTGGTCGGCACGTTCAGCGTCACGTCGGGACTGCCGCAGGGATACTCCACCTTCACGTTCAACAGCTTGGGGGGCGGCGCGAAGACAGGCATCGCGACCGATTTGAACAATGGCACGAACGTGCGTTTCGTCGTTGTCTCGCTGGACAACACCGGAAAGGCAGACTGGGAAGGCAGCTTCAACAACGAGTATCCGCAGGTCCAATTGGACGTTAACCAGGCTCCCCTGGTGAGCTTTGGCTCGTCGAGCTTCTCGGTCAACGAAGTCGATCAAATCTCAGGCCATACCACGGTAGCGACGATTTCGGTCCATCGCAGTGGTAACCCCAGCACGTCGCTAGACATAAACTATCAGACCAGTGACGTCACGGCGCACCAGCCGGCTGACTATACGGCGGCTTCGGGCGTGCTGCACTGGGACGCCGGTGACACGAGCGACAAGACCTTTACCGTCAGCTTCAACGACATTACGACCAGCGACCCCAGCCGAAGCATAAGCCTGTCGTTGACCGATCACGGCGGCAATCCCATCGCCCCCGTCTTTCCGGCGGGCGGAAGCACGGCGCCGCTGACGATCAACTATCTGCAAGCCGGGCAGGTCTTCATCGATCAAAGCTCGTACAACGTCAACGAAACGGCCGGCACCGTGGCGATCAAGATCGATCGCACGGGAAGCAATGTGAATAGTTCCACGGCCGACGTGACCTTGTCGACTGCCAGTGGGTTGGCGTATCAGAATGATCCGCAAAACCCGCAAGACGCTCAGGCCGGCCGCGATTTCGGCACGTCGGGCAATACGACCGCACCCACATACGCCGTGCATTTTGCCGCTGGTCAGTCGCAGGCGACGATCAATGTTCCGCTAATCAACGTGGCGACCTTCGCCGGCACTCGCTCGTTCACCGCGTCGCTGAGCAACGTCAGCACGGGGACGCAGATCACGACGCCGGGTGCCACCACGGTCGCGATCACCGATAACACGGTCGCCAATAGCGACACTCCCACGGGTATCACAACCCAGACCTCGGGCGTCGAGACGAACGGTCCGTTCTACGTCAACAACTTCATGAACCTGGCGTCAACGCCGCATTCGGGATTCGGTTTTGCCACGATGCCGGTCCTGACGTTCGGCGCTGGCTCGACGGTTTTCACGGGCACGACGGCCTCGACCGTCGATAGCCTGAAGCTGAGCCTGTTCAATCTGGCGACCTCGGGCAGTTTTGCCGGCACGCCGGGGAGCTTCGATCTCTACCTGTTGACCGACAACACCGTGGACGACACCGCGCTGGTCTATGGTGGCGGTAACGGAACGACCGGACCGGCGGTGATCGGCACGCAAGCCACTCCGATTTACGTCGGCACGGCCAACTTCACGAACAACCAGGTCGGCTACAACGATTTCGTATTTGATAACCTGCCGGCTGCCGTGCGGACGGCGCTCGCGAGCGATTTGAATTCGGGCGGCGCGTCGCAAATCCGCTTCGCGATCACGCCGTCGCAGGGGAGCCCCGTGGCGGCCGACTGGGAGGGTAACTACCTCGTCAGTCAGCCACAGTTGACGCTGTTGACTGAGACCGGGACCGTGGCTGCCACCCCACCGACGATAACGGGTGTCGTCGTGGACGGCACTAGCTGGTCGCCCACGGCGTTAAGTGCCCTGCAAGCCGCGGGTCAGGGAAATGGCCTGGGCTATTCGTTCCCCGTGGGATCGACAGCGCAGCTGAATTCGCTTCCTTGGGGCAATGTGAACCAGGTGCAGGTGACATTCAGCGAGGCGGTGAACGTTTCGCAATCGAGCTTAAGCGTGACCGGAGTTAACGGTTCGTACGCGGTCAGCAATTTCAGCTATAACCCCTCGACGTTCACGGCTACCTGGACACTGGTTAATGGAATCAGTCGCGATCGCTTGAACCTGGTCGTACATGCCAGCGGCGCAGGGGCCGTGACGGACACCGCCGGGGATCCGTTGGATGGCGAGTGGACCAACGGTGTCAGCTCGTATCCTTCGGGCAATGGGACCGCTGGCGGCGACTTCAATTTCGGCTTTAACGTTTTGCCTGGCGATGCCAATCAGGACGGCGTCGTCAACGCTCAGGACCTGGCAATCGTGTCTTCGGGTTGGTTGAAGAGTGGCCCGCACGGCGATGTTAACGCCGATGGGATTATCAATGCCCAGGACCTGGCGGCCATTTCCTCGAGTTGGCTGGCGACGTTGCCCGCCGGCGGTGCGCAGGCCTCGGTCGAGAGTGCTGCTGTAACAGTCGCTCCGGCAGCGCAAAGTGCGGCGGCCACGAGCCCAATCGCGATTGATTTGAGCAGCATCGGGCCGATTGAAGGCAACTTCTCGCCATCGATCGTGCAGCACAGTGCGGTGCTGAGCACGCTTTCCACGGCGTCGTTTGCCGGACCGATCCAACCGGATCGTGTGGCGGCGTTTGTTGGCCGATTCGATGCCGCTGCGGCTGCGGGCGTTGCTGCTCCGGTGTCGTCGCAGGGTACAGCTGCCGGCAATGGCCAAGTGACGGCGTCGGGCGTCGATCACCAGTCATCGATCACCGACGTATTGGAGGACGACCTGCTGACGTCGAACATCGACGACGAGCTGTTGAGCGTCGTCGCCAGCGCCCGCAGTGGAAAGAACGCGTGAACGAGTCGGAGGGTGTGAAGCGGTCTCTTCACGTTTCCTCACGAACTCCTAACGTGTTTCTGAAGTGAGCCAAATAAGGCGCAAACAATTGCTAGCTAGAATTCTGCTCGGCGCGACAGGTCGCGCCGAGCGGAAGCTGGCGGTGCGCCAAGTAGCGGGAATTTGCTGCGTGCCGTTACGACGCGGACAAAGCGACAGGCGGCTTTTCGGGTAGTTCGTCTTGCCTCGGTTAAGCGGACGTAGGCGCTCCTATTCGCTTGGCATGCGGCGTGCTTTTTCAAAAGTGGTGTTTGTCATGCAGTTTGGGGACGCGCGGGCGAGGAATGCCCTTCAACACGCGCGGCGCACGAGTATGTTGCAGGATGTCGGGGTGCGAAGCAGACAGACGGTTCCGATTCGCACGGCGTTTACGCTGGTCGAATTGCTGGTCGTGATCGCGATCATCGGCATCCTGATTGCGCTGTTGTTGCCGGCTGTGCAAATGGCGCGCGAGGCGGCGCGACGGACGCAATGCATCAATAATTTGAAGCAAATCGGCGTGGCGCTCTCGAATCACGAAAGCGCGCTGCAGGCCTTCCCTCAAGGTCGCAAGTATCCGGACCTGCAAAACAAAAGTTCCAGCAAGCCGATTCAGACGAGCTATACGAGTTATGGCAGCGTTTCCCAGACCGCGAGCTGGCAAACGGGCAATATCTCGGTTCACGTATTTCTGTTGCCGTACATGGAGCAGCAGGTCATTTCGGACCAGATGAACCTGAACGTTGGCCAGACCAACGTCATGACCATCAATGGCAGTCCGGTGAACGTGAACTACAACGCTTATTCGCAGGCGCTTGGCTTGTTCATTTGTCCGACCGATCCCAACACGGGAGTGGTCACTTCGGAAAATAACTACCGGTATAACTTCGGTGGTTCCACGCCCTATGCCGGTGCCGTCGACACAAGCAGCCAGGCGACGCGCACCGATGTGAGCCTGGGCAACGGCGCCTTTACGTATGGAACCGCCTTTCGAACAGGCGATTTCAGCGACGGATTGTCGAATACGGCCTTCTTCTCGGAACGTACCAAGGGGAGCGGCCTGGATATGACGACGGCGCTGCCGACGCGCGCAGATATTGTTGACATGCGTTCGATTCCCGCCGGACTCGTGCCGGTTGATACGATTTATAACGCCTGCCTAAATTACGTTCCGACGGTTAGCCAGTACAGCTTCAGTTCAACCGGGCGTTGGCTCACCGAAGCGACGACCAGCTATTCCAACGGCTGGCCCTTCGCTGCTTACGATGCGACGATGTACAACCACGTCGCGACGCCCAACTGGAAGGGCTACGACTGCGCCTACGATCCGATCGCGGACACGCCCGGCGAGCATGCCTTGGTGTCAGCTCGCAGCGAACATCCCGGCGTGGTCAACGTCTGTTATGGCGACGGTCATGTCGGCACGGTCACCAATGGCGTCGACCTGCAAGTGTGGCGCGCCCTGGGAACCCGCAACGGCGGCGAGCCGGCCACTCCGCCGTGAACTTAACACGTGATCGCCAGACGCGACGCGCGTTCTTCACTTCGCGTGCCGCGAATTTACAGGGGCCGGGATCAGCGCGAAGGACAGTAAGACGAATGCTCGGTTTGAAAAGCGACAAGACTCTCCGCCTTGCGATTCTTTCGTTGGCGGTGCTGGCTGGTGTGCAAATTCTGGTCGACGACGTTAGGGCCCAGACGCTGCGCGTCGTGACTTATAACATCGACGCGGATACCGGCGGAGCAACCGGACAATCCGGCGGCCCGACCTCGGGACCGGGCATGGCCACAGTATTGCAAGCCATTGGCGCCGCGAGCCTGGCCGGCAACTCACAGCCGATTGATGTACTTGCGCTCGAAGAGCTGTACGGCAATCCAACCACGACGTTGCAATACGTCGTCGGACAGCTAAACGCCATTTATGGCGCAGGAACCTACGCCTATGACACCACGACCGATCCTACGAATGGCAACTTTCTTACCGGGAACGGACCGAGTGGGTTTATTTACAACACCCACACGGTGCAGGATCTAGGAGCAGTCGCGATCGGCACGCCCAGCAGCAGCGGCGCGCCGCGCGATCCGATGCGTTTTGAACTGGCACCTGTCGGCTACGGCAGTGCGTCGGATTTCTATTTGTACGTCGATCATGCCAAATCCGGCACAACGGCGTCCGACTCCACACGCCGCAACATCGAGGCGACCGCGGTTCGGGCCGACGCGGCGACTTTGGGAGCCAACGCGCACATCATTTATGCGGGCGATTGGAATCTGAACGACAGCAGTGAGCAGACGTACAAGACTCTGGTCGCCAGCGGCGTCGGAAAAGCCTTTGACCCGGTGAATCCCGCGCAGAATTGGACCGACACTTCCGCATTCACCGGCATCTTCACCGAGAGCGCCACGCGGCTGCAATATCGCGACGATGTGCAATTGAGCACCGGCCCGATGCAGAATGAGTACGGCATGCAGTTGGTGCCCGGCTCTTACACGGCATTTGGCAATAACGGATCGACGGTTTACCGAGGCACCGTTGCAGCAAGCAGCAATACGGCCCTGTCGGACCTGCCGAACCAATCGGCGGTGCTCTCGGCTTTGACGACCATTACAGACCATTTGCCGGTGGTGGCGGATTACACGTTCGTGGCGCTACCCGGCGATGTGAATACCGATGGCGTGGTCAACGGTCAAGACCTGGCGCTGGTGTCGAGCAATTGGCTGGCCAGCGGCAGCGGTTTGACCGGAGACGTCAACGGCGACGGCATCGTCAACGGTCAGGACCTGGCCCTGATTTCGGCCAATTGGGGCACGACTTCCGCTGCCATGGTTCCGACGAATTCTCAAGCGGCAGGTGTGCCCGAGCCGGCGAGCATTTTGCTGTTCGCGGTCGGCGTGGGAATTTCGGCCATCGCCGCGGCCAAGCGTTGTCGCGTTCGGCGGCAAAGTTAGCGCAATTCGTCGCGCAGCGACTGCCTTGCTCATAACAACGCGCGAGTATCGACGCTCTAATGCTGACGTTCGAGCGAGAACTCAGCCACCGACTCAAGCACCGTTCGGGCGTCACTGGTGGGAAGCTGGGCGAGTTCGGCGCGGGCCAAATCGACGTACCAGCGAGCTTTGTCGCGGGTGTAGGCCAGAGCATCGCTCGCTTCGAACCATCGATCCAGCGCGCCGTCGCAATCCGGCGCATTGGTTTCCAGCGCCGCGATGATCGTGGCACGTTGCGCCTGGTCGACCTGTCCAAGCAGTCGAATCAGGGGAAGCGTCGGCTTACGTTGTTCCAGGTCGGTGCCCAGCGATTTGCCGGTCGTGTCCTCATCGCCTTGCATGTCGAGCAGATCATCGATGATCTGAAAGGCGATGCCCAGATAGCGACCAAAACGGGCCAGCGATTCTTCGACCTCGGCATCCGCGCCGGCGTAGTGTGCGCCCAGACGGCAGCAGCAAGAACAGAGTTCGGCCGTCTTGGCCTCGATGATGTCGAAGTACGCTTGCTCCGTCAGGTCATAGTTGCCCCGGCTGGCGATTTGTCGCAGCTCACCTTCGCAGACGATGTTCGTGGCTTTACCGATGGTCCGGCAGGCGAACGTCGTGCCCAGCGTGCTGGCCAGGTAGAATGAGTGCGTGAACAGGTAATCGCCCAACAGCACACTGGTTTCATTACCCCAGCGAGCGTTTACGGTGTCGAGATGGCGCCGCAGGCTGGCTTGATCGAGCACGTCGTCATGAACGAGCGTGGCGGTATGGATCATCTCCATTACCGCGGCCAGTACGAGATGATCGTGTGCGACTGTGCCCGTCGCCTTCGCGGCCAACAGGACCAAGGCCGGGCGGAGGCGTTTGCCCCCCAGGCGAAAGCTGTGTCGCACCAGCTCATCGACGAAGGGAAACTTGCTGCGCAGCTCGCTTCGCAAGATATCTTCGGCCTGAGCGAGCTCCTCAGCGATGGGATTGTACAGCCGCTCGAGCAGCCCTTTGTTACTTTCCCCGGAAACGTCAGCCAATCGGCTCATGCCTTTCCTCGACTCGCTGCCATGCGCTGTAGGTGGTTCCTGACTTCCGGCGGCCGGTCCCCAAGGGGAAGCCCGCCCCAAACACTTTAGGCGGGCGCACCTCAGTAGAGTGCTGTCGTCCTATCCTCTCGCGCGGTGTCGCTGCCGCTCCGTGGCAGATCACGCGTTCGATTTTAGGTTGCGGGAAGCTGCCTAAGCTCTCGCGCCGGGCCATCTTTTTCGCCTCTCTCTCGCCAGCACCCTAACCGCACGGCCTCTCGGGTTTTAACCGATCCAGGCACTATCGGAAACCTGCCTCTTTAGGTGCCGGCATCGCGTTGATAATGTCCGCTTCGCCCCCCCAGTTTCTCCTCGAGGCGGATAGGGCCGATTTCCAGCCCTCGATCGACGCCTTTGCACATGTCGTAAATCGTGAGTGCCGCAACGCTTACCGCGACCAAAGCTTCCATTTCCACGCCTGTTCGCGCCGCCAGACGTGCCGTGGCGCTAATCAGGATCGACTCGTCGTCGGGAAATTCAAAAGCTACTTCGACCGAGTCTAACCCCAGTGGGTGGCACAGCGGGATCAGGTCGCTGGTGCGCTTTGCGGCCATGATGCCTGCCAGCCGGGCCACTTCCAGCACATCCCCTTTGGCGACGCGGCGGTCACGCACGAGAGCGAGCGTCTCGCGGGCCATCCTTACCCGACCGCTGGCGCGCGCCATGCGTGTGGTGACGGGCTTGGCGCTGACGTCCACCATGCGGCTGGCGCCTTGCTCATCGAAATGGCTGAGCTTTCCCATCGACGTCGCGCGTCCGGCAAAGATGTAAAGTACAAGACGCCATTGTAAGCGCGGCGCGGACGGCGTCGAGAGTCGGAACCGGCGACGAACGAAACGCCGGCGCACGGTCCGGCGGGCCAATGAACAGCGGAGTTCCGTTCGTTCTGAACCGGGGCTCGCGAGATGCGCGACGCCCCTCACTGCAGAATGCGGCGCCGCCGAATGCGTGTGCGGCGCCGCAGGCGAGAGCTTGAGGGGCAATGCTGGGTCCGGGAATACCCAGCTTTGCCATAAGCCGATTCGTTCGGCTGCCTCTTTGGTTCCGAACCGTCGCGGGGGTCTACCGCGACGGGTTGATCACATGGTCGGCGAAGCGAAACACTCGCGGGTGAGTGCTTAGACGAGTTCCTTGCGGGCACCAATCAACGTGCGGACGCGTTCGGCCAAGAGAGCCACGTCAAACGGCTTCTTGAACGTCTCGTTGATGCTCGAACGATCGAAGCTGTTCGCGTTGCCGTCATCCGGCAGCAGAGCGATCAGGATCGTGTCCGAGTACTCGGAGTTGCGACGCAGGTTCTGGCAGATCTGCAGGGCTTCGGTGCGGCCGATCGAGAAATCGACGATGATCGAATCCGGATGGAAGCTCTCAGCCTGAATGCCAGCCTCGAATCCGCTGGCGGCAACCGCGACGCGGAACGAACGCTCGGCAGGAAGCTCGCGCTTCAGATTCTCGATCAGGACCTGATCCTGACCGACAATCAACACTTTCGCCATCGCTTCATCTTCCAGGTCGCCCAGCGGCATGCCGTGCTCCTTGAGGAAGCGAATCAAATACTCACGGGGAATCCGCCGGTCTTGCGAGCCGGGGATGCGATAGCCCTTCAGCCGGCCGGAATCAAACCACTTGCTGACTGTGCGGGGCGCTACTTTACAGATCTTCGCGACCTGTCCAGTTGTAAAGACCTTCATCGCAAACTCTCCAATTCGTTCACGTTGTTTGGGATCTTCGCTCTCCCGAGACGACCAGGGTCTCGGACGAGCATCAGCCCCTCGCTTGCGCACCAATTGCGACCTGCTCGCGGTCCTTCGTGCCGGCTGTGGGCAACCGGGCCGCAATTCGGGCAAGCATCTGGGTCGGGGCTCTACTTATTTGCTTGTGTCGGCTCTGGCTCAGCTCCCTCTGACCGGTGCCTTACTAGCTCCGTATCGGCATGCACTGCAATCAGCACGCAGAGAAAATCCGCAATCTAGGGAACACGCGTTCCCATCGCGCCAAAGCGGAGAGTCTCTGCTAGCTAAAAGCAAGGCAATGCGGCGAAACAGCACGGAGGGGGGAGCCGGCGCACGGGTTGACCGTAATGGCCAACCGACCAGCAAATCAGGCGTGTCTTGTGGCAGGTCCCCCCTGCGAGTTCATCCCGGCAGCACAAACCTCGGCTGAGGCGCTGTGTGCCCGATGAACTATCCGAAAGTAAGTTTCGAGAGAAAGCCGCTTGTGACTTTAGAAACTTTTTCCAATCGTAACGGCCTCCCTGATCGTGCCGCTCTTGGCGCGGACAGAAAGCCGCCTATCTGCGTGGGAACGGCCGGATGCGATCCCTGTTCGATTATTGCCGGGCGGCGGGCTTATTCCGGATTTACCGCCGGCCAAGAGAATGTGGATCACCGGCACAATCTGCACGGCACCCATAACGACTGCAGAAGAGAGTCGCTGTAACAACGGCTGCCAGCAACTAGTCAATTCACTCGCCGAGACAGCCATCGCGCGGCGATAACGCGTTGCAAGCAAGGGCAGCGAACGGCTGCGGTAAGAAGAAGGCGCGATTTAGGCAGCCTGGGTCTCGTCGTCGCTGTCGGTCTCTTCCGAGCGCTCGTCTGTCGGCGCACGTAGTTCGCCGTCGGCCGTGACGTCTTCGAATCGGACAGCCACGCGCTTCGAGACCCCCGACTCTTGCATCGTTACGCCGTACAAGGTCGTGGCGCAGGTCATGGTCTTCTTCGAATGCGTGATGACGATGAATTGCGTCCAGGCCAGGAATTCCTGCAGGACGCCGATGAAACGCTCGATGTTGGCTTCATCCAACGCCGCGTCGACTTCGTCCAGCACGCAGAAGGGGCTGGGACGAAACTGGAAAATCGCCAATAGCAGCGCGACGCAGGTTAGCGTTTTTTCGCCGCCGCTGAGCAGCGAGATGTTACGCGGTTCTTTGCCGGGGGGGCGGGCGACGATTTCGATGCCGCTTTCCAAGATGTCGGCCCCTTCGTCCAGCACGATATCGGCCTGGCCTCCGCCGAAGAGCTTGCGGAATAGCGTCTGAAAGTTCGTCCGCACCACCGCCAGCGTCTCGGCGAAAAGCCGGCGGCTGTCGGTATTGATCCGGTCGATGATTTCGACCAGCGACTGCTTGGCGCCCGTCAGATCGCGATGCTGTTCCGACAGATGGGCGAACCGCACTTCGAGTTCTTCGAGCTCGGCCAGCGCGTCGAGGTTGACGTTGCCGATGTGCGTAATTTTTCGGCGCAAATCGGCGATTTCGGCGTCGATTTCCTCACGTTGTCGACTTTCTTCGATTGTTTCGGCGGCCTCGACCACGGTCAGGTCGAGCGCGTAATCTTCGCGCAAACGATCGGCAATGGTCGTGCGGGCGTGACGAACTTCGTGTGCCGCAAGTTCTTGCGCGTGCAATTTCTCTTCGGCGTCGCGCGTGGCGGCGCGCCAGCGCTGCGCTTCGGCGAGATGCGCCAGGCGGGCCGCGCGATGAAGTTCTTCCTGCGAGACGAGCCCCGTGGTGCCGGCCAGGTTTGCCTCTTTGTCCAGGTACAGCAGCGCGAGCTCCGATTCCGTGGCCAGGACGTGCCGATCCGAATCCAAGATGCGGTCCAGGCAACGGGACAGCTCGGCCGAGGCATCGCTGACCGTGCGTCGGCGTTCGCGCTGATCTTGTTCGAGTTGCCTGGCCCGTAGTCGTAGATTGGCCAGCCGCTCCTCGCCTTTGCCGAGTTCGACTTTGACGGTCGCGACCGCGGCTTCGATCGTGGAGCGCTCGGTATCGAGCGCCGAGGTCTTCTCGGCCAGTATCGCCGCTTCGCTTTCGAGGTTGGATTGGGCAACGCGCGAGGCATCAATCCGCTCGCGCGAGGATTGCAGCGACGCCTCGATCGCGTCGATCGTTTTTGTTGTTGCGTCGAGGTCGAGCGCCAGGCGACGTGATTCTTCGTCGATTCCCGCGGCGCGATCGCGCGCTGTCTTGGTGCGCAATTGCAATTCGCCCTGCACCGACTTCAAACGCGCAGCTTCCGCTTCGGCCGCGGCACGCGCCTGCTGAGCCACGGCCGACTGGGCCGCGATCTCGGCGACGGCCGTGGCTTCTGCGGCCAGCCTTTCTTCAAGCGTCTGTACCTGGCCGTGAAGCGCGGCCAACTCGCTATGCCGGGAAATTAAGCCGGCGGCCGGCGAGCAGGGACCGAACGATAACGTTTCGTCGGCCGAGCGTGCTTCGCCTGCCAGCGTGACAAAGCTCAACCCGGGATTCGCGGCGGCCAGGCTCGTCGCGCGATCGAGTGTATCGACAATCCACGTTCGGCCCAGCAGGCGAACCGCCAGTGGGACGAACTGCGTCGAAGTGCGGACGAAATCGTCGGCCCGTCCCAAGACGCCGGGCTGGTTGTGCAGATCGACTTCGCGTGCCGCGGTGCGGTATTCGCGCGCGTCGATGGGAGTGAACGTTACCTGGCTGGGAAAGTGTTGTTGCTTTACCGACGCGATCACTTCTTCCAGCGAACCGACCACGATGTGTTGCGCCCGATCGCCGAGAGCCACTTCAATGAGCAGCGCCATCTCGAGATTGACCTGCAACAGCTCGGCGACAACTCCCTGGACATGCTGAAAGGGACCTGTGCCGGCCCCGGCTTCCTCGAGGATTTCCTTGACGGCCTCGGAATAACCTTCGCGCCGCCGCTGGAATTCTTCCAGGACCGTGGCACGCTCGCGTGCCGCTGAGAGTTGTTCGCGTAGCTGGGCGATGGCCTGTTGAATCTGGACATGCCGCGCGGTTAGCTCGGCCGATTTTTCGGCCGCGGCCGTGGCGGCATGACGCGCGTCGTCGAGCGCCGTTATCAGCTCGGTGCTCTGAGTTTGGAACGCGGCCAACTCAGTATTGATGCTCTCGCGTCCCGCGGTCAGATCGACTTGCTTCTGCTCGTGCTGCACACGACGAGTGCGAGCCGATTCCAGCCTTGCGGTGAGCGAGCTTATTTCGCTTTCCCATTGTGCGGCCCGCCGCATCTCGGCCAGGTAAGCTTCACGCGATTTGTCGGCCTCGCGGCGCAAGGTCGACAGCCGGCTGCTGACTTCCACCAGGCGGGAATCTTCGGTCGAAGTGGCGGCGGCAACGCGCGCGTATTCCGCTTCGGCCGTGCCGAGTTGCGCGGTGAGCTGCTCGAACTGCTGATCGAGCGATCCTGCGCGGACGTTCACGGCCGCCAATTGTCGGCGTAAACGATCTGCTTCCTTTTCCAACTCCACCGCGCGGCGGCGATGGTGGTCGAGCGCGGCCTCGCGCGTGGCGATTGCTTCGCGGATCTGTGCGCCGTGGGATTCGCTGGCGCGAATCGCATCGGTGGCCGCGAGGGAATTCTGCTCGGCCGTCGTGGCGGCCGATTCGCTTTGGTCGGCAGCCAGTGTCCCTTCGTCGCGCTGTCCCCGTAGAGCAGCGAACGCGCTGTCCATTTCTTCCAACTGCGCGCTCAGTTGTCGCCAGTCCGCCATGCCCACGTGGGTGCGGAGCTGCTGCATGCGGTCGGAGTATTCCTTGTAGCGGCGGGCTTTAGCGGCCTGCAGTCGGACCTGGCGGAGCCGATGCTCGACTTCGGCGACGATGTCTCCTAAGCGGAGCAGGTTTTGCTCAACGCGTTCGAGTCGCCGTAGCGATTCGATTTTCTTGGCTTTGAAGCGGCTGATGCCGGCCGCCTCTTCGAAGATTAGCCGCCGATCACGCGGCGACGATTGCAGCAGGACATCGACTTTACCCTGCTCGATGACACTGTAGGCCTCGGCGCCCACGCCGGTGCCGGAGAACAGCTCGCGAATGTCGCGCAGCCGGCACGGCTGGCGATTGAGCATGTACTCGCCCTCGCCGTTGCGATAGACACGGCGCGTGACCAACACCTCGGCGGTGTCGATCGGTAGGCGGCGGGTGCTGTTATCGAGCGTGAGAGTCGTTTCGGCAAAGTTCAACGGCGTTCGGCTGGCGGAGCCGTTGAAAATGACGTCGGCCATTTCCTTGCCGCGCAGACTCTTAACGCTTTGCTCGCCGAGCACCCACTTAATGGCGTCGACGACGTTCGACTTCCCGCTGCCGTTGGGACCGACGACGGCCGTAATGCCGCGCGGAAAGTCGAAACGGGTCTTGTCGGCAAAGCTTTTGAAGCCGACAAGTTCCAGCGCCTTAAGCATGACGAAGATTCGAGATCGTGGTTGAAGGTATGAGGACCCCGGGCGACTTGCCACCGGGCACGCCGGACTGGCCTCGAACGGCGAAAGCCATGCCGGCCAGGCCGCCCTATTGAGCCGGGGCCGTTAAGGCCCGCCGCCGGATCGACCAGGCACCGGCGTTACTTTATTGTACCCAACCACGAGCCCAGCGACCCGGCCTTCTTCTCTTCGGAATTCGTATCCGGCTCGGCGCTGAGGGGCTTCTTGTTCTTGTCCCGATCGAAGGTCCGCCGGCCATTGTCGAACAATCCGGGCACGGGATTGGCCATGGCCACGCCGGGGCCGTCCTCGACCTCGTCCTCATCCCCGTCGGGCGATACGGTTCCGCCCTCGTCCACGTGCTTTTCACCGTCGGACTGCTCGTCATCATCCGATTTCGAGGTCGAATTGCCACGGTCGTACCGGCGGCCGCCACTGGGAATCGAGTCGATCGCGAAGCGACCGGCGAGGGCTCCCTTGGCTTTGGCTTGTTGCAAGGCTTGCACGACATCGGGATAGCTGCCCCCTAGGTCGGCGATGGCCCGGATGCAGTCGTCGAGTCGCGTCGAGACGACCCGTTTCTGATCGGGTTGATTCGGCGCGAATCGAGCAATGGTGACACGATCGTCCTTGCCCGAAATCATGATTTCCTTGCCGGCCTCGAACATAAACGGGGTCGTCAAGCGTTGCTCTTGTCCGAAGACGACGATCTCGGGCCGGTAGCTGCGCGTCACGTGAACCAATTCCGGACCCATCGTATCGAGCACGTGGTAGCTGAAATGGTTGCCCAAGCGTTCGCCGCGTACCAGCGGATCTTGATCGTTCATGGCCCACAAAGCGCGGAAGGCGCCGTAACGAGTCTCGTTACTGGGCATGTCCAGCAGCTCGCGCAAGCCTTCGTAGGCGGCCAAATCGTCCATCGCGCTGAGAGCCGCCAGGGCATAAGCACGGAAGGCTGGCACATCGCGAGCAGCCTCGGCCAGCGGCGGGGCGGCTTCTTTTTGATCCAGATAGGCCAACGCTTCGGCCGCGTAGAACCGGACTTCGGCGTCAGACGATTGCAGTCCCTTTTGCAAGGTCGGAATGCCGTCCTTGCCGATCGCTTCGAGCTTGAGCGCCGACGACGCGGCCGTGATCGGGTCGAGCAATTGGCGTTCGAGCAAGACAATACGCGCCATCTGCTGGCCCGAGCTTTCCTTGAGTGCGATCGAACGCACGACTTGTACGAAGCGCTCGACGTTGTCCTTGTAACGCGGGTGGACGATCAGCTCGATATGCTGATCATCCTTCGGGTTGGCGACTCCCTTTTGGATGCCGCCGTTGTAAGTGTGAAAGCGATGATTGATCGACCGGCCAAGTTGCTCGCTGAGATGCGCGCTGCGATGGTCAGGCTTGAGAGCCAGCGCCAACGGGCGCGACTTCAGCGCGATGCCGCCGCCCAGCACTCGGCCACGGCTCATCGAGACGTGATTGTCGTCGGTGCTGTCGGCCGAGGGATCGACCAGGACCGCGCCTTGTCCCTTGGCCAGCAGACTGCCTTCGCGCACGCTGCCGTGCAACACGGCCATTTCGGCCAATCGTGTTTCCATCAGCCAACCATCGCGCAAGCTGGTCGTTCCGCTGCGGCTGGGAACGCGCACTTCGAGGTCGAAGTGGTCTCCCTGCTGAATGCCAGGACGCAAATAACCGCGCACCAGTACCAGCGAGGCCGTGCCCGAGGCCAGGATTTCGTTGGGATGCGAAACGCTGTAGGCCTTCATTTCGGCCATGAGTTCATCGCGCTGCGCCGAGGGATCGGGATCGCTGCCGGTGCCGGGCAGCCCGGTAACCAGGCCCACGGCCTCGACCTTGACCGGATGCAAGCCGAAGGGAACGGCGTAATCGCCGACGAGCTTCGTGCGGGGCATGTCGACGTCGGGCTCGGGGCTTTGCGAGCGGAAGAACGAGCTCGCACAGCCCGATAGAGCGACCAGAACGACGACAAACGACAAGCGTTCAGGCCTCATGCCACAGCGCTCCGTACGTGTGCGCCTGTCGAATCACGGCCCAAGAAAAGCATGCGCAAGGCGCACGAAGGCCGTCACTGACCAGCGCTGGCAAATGTCGCGAAAGGAAGAGAGAAAGGTAGACGGGCGGGGAAGATAGTGGCACGCTGTCGGGGCGTCAAGGCGAAGTTACCCCAACGTCACTTCAAACGCAGGTTGCCGATAACCATTCGGCTCCCCCAGTTCGCCAACGATGTTCGTGGCGCGCACATCACGGCGGGTCGTATCCCCCCGGATGAAACGGGTGGCAGCGGCAAATGCGCCATAGACCGCGCAAACTGCCGACCACGGCGCCATGCTTGCGGACGGCGCCGATAAAGTAATGGCTGCAAGTCGGCTCGTACCGGCACTGACGCCCTACGATGGGGCTAAGCGTGTACTGATAGACGCGGACGAACAGAATCAGCAACTCGCCCGGCAATCGCACGCAGCCTTGCAGCAGGGCCTTCATGGCGAATTGCTCCGCAGACGCCGGTCGAGGCGGCGGGCCAGATTCACCAGCGACGCTTGAAACGCTTGCAGTTCCGGCTGCTGGCGCGCTTGAGGAATGACGACGATGTCCAGTGGTGGCAATTGATCGCGTATCAATCGAAAGGCTTCGCGCAGCAGTCGCTTGTACCGATTTCGCACCACAGCGTTACCTACCCGCCGGGAAACGGACAGGCCCAAGCGAGGATGCCCTGACGTGGCGATGCTGGCATGCAGGCGCAACACGCCGTCGGTGGCCGTGACGCGATGGCTGAAAACGCGCGCGAAATCTCCTCGAGATTTCAGGCGATACTCCGGCGGCAATTCATGGCCGGGCATCGTTTCCATGATTGGTTTCAGCGTCGGTTTCATCATCTTCAAGATCGAGAATCAGCTCCCGCGGCGGCGGCGTAGGGACTCGGACCGGCACGCGTGACGGCGGAGTCAGTCGTGCCCAGCGGCGCACCATGCTGCCACCGAGAATGACCATCGCGATCAGCCCGATCCCTAATACGATAATCGCCAGCAGTGCTAGCAGTAGTGTGGCGCGGGTAGCCGGGTCGAGGTCGCCGGCGGGCTCAGCGGCCGCGTCGTCGGCCGCCCACAGGACGGCGGACGTCGGATCCAGGAAAGGGGCGACGACTCGCACGCCCCAGGCGTTTACCATCGCAACTCCGCTCGTGGATCGATGGGCCCCTTCTGGCACATGGCGCGAATCTGCTCAATATCGTCAGCGCTCAATTGCTTGGGGAGCATGATTGCGATTTCGGCGTACAAATCCCCAGGCGTTTTGCCGCTCTTGGCGACGCCGTGCCCCTTCACACGCAGCTTGGCGCCGCTCGAGGTCTTAGGCGGGATGCGCAGCGTGACGGTGCCACGCGGCGTCGGCACGTCGACCTTGGCCCCCTCGGCCGCTTCGAGCAGCGTGACGGGAACGCGCACGTCCAGGTCGTCGCCGCGGCGGCGAAAGAACGGATGCGGGGCGACATGCACCGTCAACAAGATGTCGCCGCTTGGCCCACCGCTGGGGCTGGGTTCGCCTTGACCGCGGAGGCGGATCTTTTTGCCGTCTTCGATGCCGGCCGGAATTTTGACGTCGATCGTGTCGACCTTGCCGGTGCCTCGCTGCACGCTGAGTTGCGCTTTGCCGCCGACCACCGCGGTTTCGAACGAGACTTCGATCTTGCTCTCCAGATCAGCGCCCGGCGTTTGCGCGGCACGGCCCCGCCGCGATTGCTTGCCAGCTCGACCGCCGCCGAGATTGCCGAAGATACTGGAGAAACCGCCTCCCTCGTCGCCACCAAACCGGTCGCCGAAGAATTGCGAGAAATCGACGTTCTCGAATTCCGGGCCCCCGGGCGCAGTGCGCCACTGCGCGCCTCCGGGCGCCGCGCCGGCACCGGCTGCCGCGGCGCTTTCGTACGAGCTGCCGTAGCGGTCGTACATTTCGCGTTTCTTCGGGTCGTTCAGAACGTCGAATGCGCCCTGTACTTCCTGGAATTTCTTCTTGGCCGTTTTATCGTCGGGGTGCAGGTCGGGGTGGAATTTTCGCGCCAGCCGGCGGTAAGCCTTCTGAATATCGTCCTGCGAGGCGTCGCGGGCGACCTCGAGTGTCTTGTAGTAATCCTCGCTCATGCGCATCCGTAAGTTGCAGACTGTCGGGGGAATTTCGCGTCGCGAGATCGCGGGCGAAGGCAAACCGGCGTCACGGCATTTTATCGCTCGTCGGCTCGTTCCAGCAAGTTGCCGCCGCTACCGCGAGCAAATTAATACTTGTGGGACCGGCACCTACAATCCTACCTTGGGCGGGCGCGATGTTCTGGGCCGGGGGCGGGCGAATCGGTAAACTTTCGACTCGGATCCAGTCGGCCGCATTATTATGCGGGGCGCATCACACGATAGGAGACTTGTTCCATGATTAGTGCGCGCAATCAAGTGCCGGGCCAAATTACCGCGGTGAAATTGGGCGAGGTGGCGGCGGAAGTCGTGATTTCAGCGGCAGGCGTCGAGATCGTGGCGGCAATCACGCGCGCCTCGGCCGAGCGGATGAAGCTGGCGGCGGGGGATCGCGTGACGGCCATCATCAAAGCGTCGGATGTGATGATCGCGAAGGATTAGCTGCGTCATGATCATGCACGCGTACCTGGCGCATTAACTTCCTTGCGCTGCCGGGGCGACGGTGCGCTTCGGCACGGCCTTGGCCATGATTTCCAGGAATCGCTGCGCCTGCGGCGATAAGAATTTGCCACGTCGGGTGACGACGCCGTAGCGCCGCGTCGGAAAGTAGCGCTTCATCGGAATGGCCGCTAGCGCCTCTTTGCCCGTCAGGCACAGACTGGCCACGATCGAGATGCCGAGTCCCAGCTCGACGTACTTCTTGATCACTTCCCAGCCGCCTGCCTCGAGCTTGACGTGGTATTTCAGCTTGTGCTTGTGGAAGACGAAATCGACCACGCGCCAGGTGGCCAGGTGCCGCGGCGGCAGGATCAACGGATGGGCCGCCACGTCGCGGATCGTGACCTCCTTCTTTTTCGCCAGCGGATGGTCGCGCGATGTGATCAGCATCGGCTCGGCCGCGAACATGTCGCGATAGTCCATGCCTTCGCCTTCTTCGGTCATGGGGCCGACGGCGAAATCGATCTGGTCCGCGCGGAGCATGGCCACGCCATCGCGGCCGGTGACGTTATGCAACTTCAACTCGATGGCCGGATAGCGATCGGCGAATTCCTTGATGAACGGCGGCAGCAGATATAGCAGCGTTGATTCGCCGGCCGCGATGTCCAACCGGCCCGCCTCGATACCGCCGCGGCGCGCCGCGAATTTCTCGCCGAGCGCATCGATCCCTTCGACCAGCGGCAGCGCCAGTTCGTACATCGTCTTTCCTTCGGGCGTCAGCGTGATGCGCGGCCCGCGCCGCTCGAAGAGCGCGGTTTTCAACTCGCGCTCGAGCGCTTGAATCTGTAGCGAAACGGTGGGCTGGCTGAGAAACATGCGCTCGGCCGCCTTCGAAACGCTGCCGGCTTGAGCCGCGAAACAGAAGCTGCGCAGCTGCGGCAAACGGCTTCCCTTGTAGGCATGTGTGAGGCGTCGTCCGGCCATAAATCAGGCGCTCCCGCGAAGCATTGATATAGCAAATGCTGAGTATTTGATTGATTGTAGCAATTCAATCTATTGACACAATTACTTTCACAAATAATAGCTCACGCCGTACGATCGTGACAACGACTCGCGAAATACACGCTGTTATTCGCGTCTCGAGAAATCGCCGGCTGGACGGATTTCTTGCCGGTCAAAGCATCGCGACCACGCCACCGCCCGCAGCAAACGTAGAAGGGATCCCTTGTCATGTGTTCGATGACGCTCGCCCGCCCCCGACTGTCGGCCGCCCAGGTGACGGCCCCAATGACGCCCGAATTCGCCGAGATTTTGACGCCGCAGGCCCTGGAATTCGTGGCCCGGCTGCAACGCCGTTTCAACGGTCGTCGCCGGGAATTATTGGCCCGCCGCCGCCAGATGCAGGAGCGGATCGACGAGGGGTACTTGCCCGAGTTCCTGCCGCAGACACGCGGCATCCGCGACAGCGCGTGGCGCGTGGTGGACATTCCCGCTGACCTGCAAGATCGTCGGGTCGAGATCACAGGCCCGGTTGATCGGAAGATGGTGATCAACGCTCTCAACTCCGGCGCCCGGATGTACATGGCAGACTTCGAGGACTCGCACGCGCCGACGTGGGATGCCACGATCCAAGGGCAGATCAACCTGCGCGACGCGGTGCGCGGCACGATCGAACTGACGACGCCTGAGGGAAAGCAATATCGATTGAACCGCCAGACGGCCACGCTTTTGGTCCGCCCTCGCGGTTGGCACCTGGTCGAGAAGCACGTGCAGGTGGATGGGCAACCGGTATCGGCCTCGCTGTTTGATTTCGCGCTGTATGCGTATCACAACGCGGCGCAATTGCTCGAGAAAGGTTCCGGCCCGTATTTCTACCTGCCGAAGATGGAAAACCATCTCGAGGCGCGGCTGTGGAACGAGGTGTTCGTCGCGGTCGAGGACGAACTCGGCTTGCCTCGCAGCACGATCCGCGCGACGGTGCTGATCGAGACGATTCTGGCCGCCTTTGAAATGGACGAAATCCTGTGGGAGCTGCGCGAACACTGCGTCGGGCTGAATTGCGGCCGGTGGGATTACATCTTCAGCTTCATCAAGAAGTTTCGCCAGCGGGCTGATTTCGTGCTGCCGGATCGGGCCCTGGTGACGATGACCACGCACTTTTTACGCAGCTATTCGCAATTGCTGATCAAAACGTGCCACCGCCGTGGCGCTTTTGCTATGGGAGGCATGGCGGCTCAGATTCCGATCAAAGGAGACGCGGCCGCCAACGAAGTGGCACTTGAAAAAGTGCGCCAAGACAAGTTGCGTGAAGTGACCGATGGCCACGACGGTACCTGGGTCGCTCATCCGGCGCTAGTGCCGGTGGCGCTCGCGATTTTCGACGAGCATATGCCGACCCCCAATCAACTGCACGTGCGCCGTGACGACGTCCGGATCGAGGCCAGGGATTTGCTTGAAGTGCCGACAGGGCCGATCACCGAGGCCGGACTGCGGATCAACGTCAACGTCGGCCTGCTGTATCTCGAGTCGTGGCTGCGCGGCAACGGCTGCGTACCGATCTACAACCTGATGGAGGATGCCGCCACGGCCGAAATCTGCCGCACGCAGATCTGGCAATGGATTCGCCATCCGCAAGGCATGCTCGCCGACGGACGACGCGTGACGCTCGCGCTGTTCCAGGACGTGCTGAAAGAAGAACTCGACAAGATTCGCGCCACCGTCGGTGACGAGTCCTTTAACGCTGGGAAGTATCAGCGCGCCGCCGAGATTATGGACAGCATCGTAGCCAGCGATGAGTTCGTCGAGTTCCTTACGCTGCCAGCCTACGACGATCTGCCGTAGCGCTGACTAGCATCTTTCGTTTCTAAAGCTTGTTGAATATCGATTTTTCGCCGCATCGCAAACCTTGTAAAAGCCATTTTGGGGGAGACTGTGATGATTCGCCGTGCCTGTCCGTCGATCGGAGAGTTGAAGGAGCGTTGGGACGCCGACGCGCGCTGGGAAGGGATTTGCCGTGAATACACGGCCGAGGAAGTCGCGCGTCTTCGCGGCAGCGTACACGTCGAACACAGCCTGGCCCGCATCGGAGCCGAGCGGCTATGGGAGCTGCTGCAGAGCAAGCCGTACGTTCACGCGCTCGGGGCGCTCACCGGCAACCAGGCGATCGAAATGGCCGAAGCCGGGTTGCAGGCCATCTACCTCAGCGGTTGGCAAGTCGCGGCCGACGCGAACAATGCGGGCCAGATGTATCCGGATCAGAGCCTGTATCCTGCGGACAGCGTGCCGAACGTGGTGCGCAAGATTAACAACGCCCTGCGCCGTGCCGACCAGATTCAACATGCCGAAGGACGCAACGACAGGAACTACTTTCTGCCGATCGTGGCCGATGCCGAGGCCGGTTTCGGGGGCGCACTGAACGCCTTCGAATTGATGAAAGGGATGATCGAAGCGGGCGCCGCGGCGGTCCACTTCGAAGATCAATTGGCTAGCGAGAAGAAGTGTGGCCATCTCGGCGGAAAAGTGCTGGTGCCGACGTCACACTTCGTCCGCACGCTGACCACGGCCCGACTCGCGGCCGATATTCTCGACGTGCCGACGATCCTGATCGCACGCACCGACGCCGACGCCGCGCGATTGGTCACCAGCGATATCGACGCTCGCGACCGGCGATTCCTGACCGGTGAGCGCACGTCCGAAGGGTTTTACCGCATGACCGGCGGGCTGGAAGTCGCCATCGATCGGGCGATTTCCTACGCTCCGTACGCCGACCTGTTGTGGTGCGAAACCTCGCACCCCGATTTGGAAGAAGCCCGTACGTTCGCCGAAGCGGTGCATGAGCGCTTCCCCGGCAAGATGCTGGCTTACAACTGTTCGCCCAGCTTCAACTGGAAACGGAAGCTGGACGATGCGTCGATCGCTCGTTTCCAGCGCGAGTTGGGAGCGATGGGCTACAAATTTCAGTTCATCACGCTGGCGGGGTTTCACGCGTTGAACCTGTCGATGTACGAGCTGGCACGCGGCTATCGCGACCACGGCATGACGGCCTACGCCGCTCTCCAAGAGCGGGAGTTCGCCTGCGAAGCCGAAGGAGATTACCGCGCGACGAAACATCAACGATTCGTCGGCACCGGCTACTTCGACCAGGTGACGCAATGCGTGTCGCGCGGCGAGGCTTCGACCACGGCCCTCACTGGTTCGACCGAAGAAGCACAGTTCGACCCGGCTCACACAGGGGATAAAGCCGTCCAGAACACCGTGGCCTGTGCCGCCGAGGGGGCTGCCGCGGGAATCGCGCAGGATCGAAACAACATCTGGTCGACAGACTGAAGTCCTTGAAAAAATCGTTGTGACCGCCACACTGGCCTCAGGTGGCGCCCGATGCTTTGAGCGAGCCATCGGCGCCATCTGAGGCAGTTTCATTTCGCGTGGGGAGTTGCGAGGGCATTCTCATCGCGGTCATCAGCATGCTTATTCGCCTACGGCGAAAAAGTATGGCACCCACACCGCTTCTGAATCGCACGTTATGCCGGTTTCGGCGTCATGCGGCTGATGCGCACGTGATTGTCGAAGTGCGCGGTGACCAGCTGCACGCCGTCGCGGTGCAGGTCCATATCTCGGGCTGTGTTGGGGAGCTTGAAGCGGAAGAATTCCTTGTCCTGGTCCGATTTGAAGAACAGGAACAAGGGTTCGGTGCCGCCACAGCAGGTTACGAGATAGCCGTCCGGATGATAGACGATGCGCCAGGCGATCGATTTCGCGTCCGGGGCGTGCGTGATCCGTGGCTTCGCCGATTCCCAGTCGAATTCCATCACCAGCGGATCTTGCACGGCGCCCAGCGGATTGGTCGCCTTGTGCAATCCCGAGCAGGCCAGGCTTTTGCCATCCGGCGAGAGGGCCAGGCTGCGCACACCTCCGTAATGCACGGCCTGGCCATTTTCGTACGTGTGCAGTTCCTTGACGTCGAATGTCCGCACAAGCTTGCCGCTAGCGACCTCCCACTGATGCACTTGTCCCAGCAGGTCGCCGGATAGGAGCCATTGCCCCGTGGGGTGAAACAAGAGGCTGAAAACGTTCGCCGCGTGCCCGGGAAGTGTCAATACGGGCGCACCGTCCGCGGCGTTCCACAGCTTGACGAGATTGTCATTGCCGCAGGTCGCGATGCGCTGACCATCGGGGCTGACCGCCACGCCGCGCAGCCAGCCGGTGTGCGCTTCGATGGTGCGCAGCGGAGTCGGCGCGTCGGCCATCGCAGGCCAGAAGATCAATCGCCCTTCGTACCCGCCGGTGTACAGCGTCTGGCCATCGGGTGAAAAAGCCAAAGCCCGAACCCAGCTTTCGTGACCAGCTAGCGAGACGTTCGCGCCGCTCGAGACCTCCCAGCGCTGCACGGTGTTGTCCTGGGCGCTCGCGAACGCGAAGCGGCCTGTCGGATCGAAGCGGCACGAGATGAAGGGGCTCGTGTATTTCCACTCCGTCGCAACGTACGTCTGCGCGGGATCTGCTTTGGGGACCGGGTCGCTCATACCAGCAGTTCCTTGATGGCGCCGGCCGCCGGATCGGCCATCGGCATCGACCGGCCGCCAACGTCGAAGCTATCCGTGGGATCCAGCCCGACCGCCGACAGGTACGTGTGGAACAATTGGGCGTGATCGACCTGATGTTCGATGACTTCGGTGCCATTGGCGTTGGTCTTGCCGAAGGCGCCGCCACGCTGCACGCCGCAGCCGCCTAGCAGAACGCTCCAAGCGGCGGACCAGTGATCGCGACCGTAGAAATGATTGATCCGCGGTGTGCGCCCAAATTCGGCCATCACCACGATCAACGTACTGTCGAGCATCCCACGGTCAGCCAGGTCGGCCACGAGGGCCGCGAACGAGCGGTCAAACTCGCCAAGCTGTTCGAGATGGAAATCGAAGTTTTCGTTGTGCGTGTCGTAGTTCGAGTGGGTGACCTGCACGAACGTCGCACCGCCGGAGAGTAGCCGCCGCGCGAGCAGGCAATGCCGCCCGAGATCGTACGTGCCGTAACGTTCGAGATCCGCGGCGGGCTCCTTGCTCACATCGAACAGATCGCGCTCGCCCATCAGGCGCTGTGCTTGTTCATAACTGTAGGTGTAGGCGTCGGTCAGCGCCGTGCGGCGCCGCGACAAGAAACGTTCGTCAGCCTGACGGCGGAGCAAATTGCGTTGCTCGTCGGCGGTGAGCGACAGCGATCCATCGCGGGCGCTATCGGCCGGCGGGTTGCCGTTGCCCAGCACGATACTGGCATAACGCGGGCCAAGATAAGCGGCGTCGTCCGCGCGTCCACCGCCACCTCCAGGCGTGATGCGAATATGGCCAGGTATGGCTGCATCGTTCGGGGTGAGTGCTTTGGCCGTGACCGCGCCCAGCGTGGGGTAATCGGCGGCCGGTGTTTGCCGACGGCCGGTCGTCATCATGTACCCACCCTTACCGTGATCGTCTTCCTTGGTGTTCACACCGCGCACGATCATCAGATGCTGCATTTGCTTGGCGATGTTCGGCAGCAATTCCGAAATGTGTACGCCGGGCACCGACGTGGGAATCGCGCGGAAGGGGCCGCCCGTATCCGTGCTGGGCTTGGGATCCCAACTTTCCAATTGGCTTAGCCCGCCCGCCATGTAAAAGCAGAGGATTCGCTTTTGATCTTTCGCGAGCTGCGCCGCCGCGGCCGGTTGGACCAGGCTCCCCAGACCGCCGAGCGTTCCGCTACCCACGGCCAAGACGCCGCTGCCGGCGACCAGTTGTCCGAGAAATCGCCGCCGGGCGAGCAAGTGCTCGGGCGAGTGGCAAGCGTAGTCGCAGCGCATCGAGGAGTCCTCCCTCTTTAATGATTGAAGCGGAACTCGGCCGAGCAAAACAGTGCCCAGGCGAGTTCTCCTACGGCGGCGGCGCGATCAGCGTCGCGACCGGCAAGGTAAGTCGCGACCGCGGCCGTTTCCTGATCCGTGGGCGCGCGGGAAAGCACGGTGAGATACAGTTCGGCAGTCGCTTCCTGCGGATTGGCCAGTTTAACGACGCGATCGGTGAGACTGCCTTCGACCGGTGCGAGCCACGAACGAACTTCACCGCCGTTGGCCAGGAACAGGGCCTGGTCGACCGTGGCCTGGAAGGCTTGTTGCGGCTGACCCGGCCCCGCGGCGAAACGCGCCACGAAGGATTGCACGGACCCTTTGAGCTTGTCACTCAGTGCGCGGTCAAGATCGCGCGGTCGCGCGGCCTGTGCCGCGTCGTCTGGCGTGGGATGATTCTTGTTCCACTCGGCCTCGACCGCGGCCCGTTCGCGATCGGCCACGCCCGAGGCTTGTAACATGCTCCAAGCTAGTTGCTCAGGCGTGAGTGGCTTCAGCACGGCGACGGCGCATCGGGCGCCGCTACGATCGATCACTTTACGACGTGCCGTGTCGACCGTACCCAATTCAGCGTCCAGTTGTTGCTTTGCCGTAGCGGACGCCAGCTCGAATGGCTGGGCTTGCTCGACGAGTTTTGCACGTGCTTCGGCGGTCGCGGTAACGGCCGACTGCGCGGCGGTGAGTTGGTCGACCATGGTCTTGCCGACGGCCTCGCGCTCGGCAACCTGGGCGTCGGCCATTTTCAAGCCCGCCGCCAGTTCATTGGCTTTGCCTTGCAGTGACTGTGCGGCCAGCGCCAGCTCTGCGGAGTCGGGGAGCTTTTGTTGCGCGATCTGGGTCTTGGCTGCCGCCTCGGCCACGGCATCATAGGTCGCTTGGCGATCGGATTTTTGCTTGCGAGCGTCTTCGGTGGCCGAGTTTGCCGCAGTGGCCGCTTGCTGGGCGCCGGCCAGTGCCTGGTTCGCGCGATCGATTTCACCTTGATGGTTGGCAATCGCTTGTCGCGCTGTAGCCACATCGGCGTCGGCCTTTACGACGGACGCGCGCGCGGCTTCCACCGTTGTTTGCGAACGGGCCAAATCGACCACGGCCTTGGCGTCGTCAATCTTGCTGACAATCGTGGTGAGTGTCGCACTATCGGCGCGCGACTGATTGTCGGCCATCTTGGCTTGGACGGTTAACTCCGTGACCCGCGCCTGCAAGGGAGCGAATTTCTCGGTGGTTGCGGCCAGCGTCTGGTCGGCGGCCGCGAGCGCCTCGGATGTGGCTTTTACTGCCGCCGGGCCGTCGGCCACGGCCTTGGTGAGCGTCACGACCTCGGTCGCAAGATGCTCGGAGCGGGCTTTCAATTTCGCGGCCGCGTCGGCCAACTCTTTGTCGTCCGCGAGTTTTTGCGCGGCTGCGGCCGTTTTTGCGTTTGCTTCGCCGACGAGCGCGGCGGCCTCTTGCCGGGCGGGGAGCGAATTTTGCGCGGCGGTGAAAGTCGCCACGGCCGCCTCGGCGTTTTTCTTGGCCTCGGCCGCTGTAGTACGTGATTTCGCAAGCTCGTCCGCCACGGGCGCTGCGGCAGTGCGGGCTGCGGCGAATTCGACGCCGATTTTGCCGGCTTTGTCTTGCGAGGCTTCGTACACCGCAGCTCGCGCGGCGCGATCAGCCTCCCAGGCCGACAGTTGTGGTTCGAGCGTTTGGGCCTGCGCCGGCAGTTCAGCCGCGAGATCGATCGAACGGGCGTAGGTGCGTGTGCGCGCCAACTCGGCCAGCATGGCGCGAAGGTCGTATTTCATCGCCGGCAGCGATTCGGCCAGGAGAGCGAGCGCGGCCGGATGCGAAGGAGCGTTGCCTTCGTGATCGAGATCCACAGGATCGACCAGCCCGCGACCAAGCAGTAGAGCCCAGAGCCGGTTGGCGATCGTGCGATCGAAGTGAGGATTCCGCTTGGCTGTCAACTGCTCGGGAAGTTGAGCGCGACGACTGTATTTTGGTACGGGTCGCACGTTGTCGGCCGGGGCGACGGTGTATTCCTCCCCCTTGTTGAAGCTCGGTTCGGGGACCGGCTCACCTGCGGGCAATTGTGGCAGGGCCGTTCCCTTGCGCGTGGCGTCGAAGACCGAGACATACGCGACGTCTCCGTCGGCCTTCTCGGCGAGGAAGACCTTCTTGTCCTTGTCAGTGAACAGGATGCTGCGATTGAAGAAGGCGTACAGGCCTTGATAGTCGGCCTGGTAGTAGTCAGCAATCAGCGGATGATCGTGACACTGGGCACATTGCAGGTCCATGCCCAGGAAGATACGGCCGACGTCGCGCGTCAGCAGATTCGGTTCACCTTCGCGATCGAGATAAAACCGCGCCTGAGCACGGGCGGCCGGATCGACGCCGTCGGCCGACAGAATCTCGCGAACGAGCTGGTCGTATGGTTTGTTCGCCGCGAACGATTCGTACAAATACTTCTGCCACTCGGCGATCGGCACATTCTTTTCGGGCCGGCGCTCCATCAGCATCACGTCGAAGACGTTCGTTATGTGCCGCGCATACTCGGGGCTGGCCAGCAGGCGATCGACAAGTACGGAACGCTTCTCGGGCGAAGCATCGGCCGCGAACGCGCGCACTTCGCTGACCGACGGAACACGCCCAACGAGATCGAGCGTGACGCGACGCAGAAATTCGGCATCGTTGGCCAGCGGCGCCAGCGGAATGACCTGATCGGCCTCGATCAGGCGGTCGATCCGTTCGTGCAGCGACTCATCGGCAATCACGCGCGCCGCGGGCAATGTGCTGACGACGCAAGCGAGCGCAGCCACCAGCAGGGCAGCCGGGGCTACCGAGCGGGGCGCTTCGTATTGGGCTCGACCCGTGGAGTGGGGCATGCGAACTCCTCGGTAACGGGCGGACCACCGAGCATTCTTACTCGGCAGGGGGCGCTGGCCGGTGAAACGTGTGCGAGACGATCGTGGCCGGGCAGTAATCGGGCGGGGCCTGCAAAGTTGCAGGGTGTTATGTATTGGGATGGAGTTTGTTGGTGTGAGTTAGGGCAGGGGGCGTGCCTGCAACTTAACGCATCAGCAAGCCCGCATGAGTATCCCAGAAGGACCGGCCGGATTGCAAGCAAAAAGCCAGTTCGTGATGGTGCGCATCTACCGCGTGTAGGCAAAAGTACCCGGTTTGTCCGTGGTTTTCGCGGAAAGCCGTTAGCAAAAAGAGAAGGCCCACGCCGCGGCAGTCAGGGAGCGCCGCGGCGCGGGCCAAGCGGGGGTTCACTGATAGGCCGGCACCGGCACGCCCTCTTCGCGTGTAAGTAGACAGCGAATGGCGCGGAAGTCGATTCCTTCGGTGATGAAGGAGACGCTGCCGTCGCACAGCAGCACATTCGCGCCGCCCGGATGTTGGCTGAAAATCTCGCCGTTCGGACCGCAATCGCCGTTTTTCCAGGGGCAGTCGCTCGGACCACCGGTCGGCGAGCTGTTGTTGTTGACGAAGCTTTTCAGTGCGCCGGCCTTGCCATTGGAGGGACCGGAGATATTAATCGCCTTGTCTGGCTCAGCCCAACGATTCGTCGCGCGGCCGGTAATCTGACCGAGAATCGGATCGGTGATGATCGGATCTGCGCTATTGCCAGCCGCGATCGTCGGATCGGCACCGCCGGCGCCGACGTTGGGGTAAAGCGTGGGAAAGTTGATCGGGTTGTCTTCGGCCATGACGATGGTTTGGCTCGTACCGTCGGTGATCTGCGCCATGCGAACCGATCCGACGCCGAGCGCCCCCGCGGCCTGCATGGTGTTGTTGGGCACGCCTGTCGTGGGATCGATCGAAGTGCCCACCGTCGGAGCATAGTCCGCCTGACCGTAACCCTGCGGATCCTCCTCGTAGAGCCCATTCGACGGGCAGATAAACGAGGGGGGCTGCACGCGCGCCGCGGTTTGATTCGTTATTGCTCGCTTGTCGTTGTAAGCGAGCATCAAGTTCATCAGGTCCGCCACCTGCGTGAACTCCATGTACGGCATGATGTAGGCAAAGGTCCCTTGCACGTCCCAAGTGGACGTATAAGTCGCGGGGTTGCCTGGCACAGTCTTCGACCCTTGTCCGCCGGTGGGGAGGACGCCGCGGGCCGATTCGAAGTTCTGCAGGGCCAGGCCAAGCTGCTTCAGGTTGTTCTTGCATTGCGAGCGGCGGGCGGATTCGCGGGCCATTTGCACGGCTGGCAGCAAGAGCGCGATCAGAATCCCGATGATCGCGATCACCACCAACAACTCGACGAGTGTGAAACCGCGTGACGAACGTTTCTGTGTCGGCGTCCGCATGAGTGTCTCCTCCGATATCTGGGTAAAAATCGGCGGAGGGGGTGACCCGCGCGCACCGCGATCCGAGGCGGGCGTCACGAGTCGAGCAACATTGCCCGACGGGCGGTACGCACCGTCATCCGGAAACGAAACGCGCGAAGTCGACTGCATCCACGCAAGGTATGCAGCTTCCTCCGCTGGCAAGTTCCGGCTGGTCTGGCGACCGGCCGGTGTCGGACCGACTCGCGGGTTTCCTGGAGGGCAGGGCCGGAGTCAGTTCTCGGGGCAGGTGACGCTCTTTGCAGAGCGCCGTACTTCAGGTGGGTGAATTACTCGCGTGTGATTAAGGTGCTCAAAACAGCAACATATCAACACATCAGCAATCGTGTATGAGTGATACAAAGTGGCCGGTCCGATTGCAAGCAAAAAGCCGGCCAAAGGTGGCCTTGCACCGCTCATGTATCGCCACATCTCATTGATTGACAATGGGTTGCAAGCTGCCGAGAGGTGGCGGAAAGTTTTCGCCAGCGAGGTGTCCGCCGCTTAGTTCGCGTCGTCCCACGGTTGGGCCAACGTCGGCGGATTGGCATATCGCTGAGTCTTAAGGTCGATGCGCGTGCCGCAGCCCGGTTGCAGGCGTACGAGCACGAGCGGGCCATCGATCGCGGTATCCCGGTCGGCGATCTTTGCCGTCTCGAAGCTGTGCTCGCCGTAAGCGCCCGCCTGCATGACGACTGAGTGCGAGGCAAGCGGGTCGATATTCACGAGCGTCACGGTCGCAGCGTCGGCCGAGAGCTTTTCGACGAGGGCGGCCACACCGTTGGGCAGTCCAGCGCGATGCGTGTCAGGATCGAAATAGCGCACCCGAGCGTGTAGCGGCGATGCCACGTGACCCGGATAGAGTCCGCCGGTGGTCAAATTGACGAGTGACGGCACAATGGCCGGGCTGAAACCGAGCGGATCGTCGGCCAGCCGAGTGTCGGGCGTCGTCTTGTCGTTGCGGATCGAGACGATCCGGGCACGCAGCGTTTCCAGGTCAGCCCGCAGAGCCGTGGCAGGGTAGCCAGGATCCTTGCCGGCGAGAAAGGCTTGCCAACCGCCGGTCGCGATTCGCTCTTGATCGTCCGGCTTCATCGACCAATAGGCCACGTCCTGCGCACCTTGGCTGTACTTCGCCGGCGCGAAGGCGTACCAACCCTGGTCGCCACACATTTGCGGATATTCTGTGACGCCCTTTTCGACGCGGGCGTGTGAGTTCACAGCCTCGATTTGCTGGCGCCAGGCGTCTGCATAACGCGGGTTGCCAGAGAGCAGTGTGGCATTGCCAAAGCCGACGAGGCCGAAATGGTGCGTGTTGCGATTCGCCAGCGCGCCTGTCTGTGGCGTGACGACCGTAAAGCCCCAACCGTACACGCCCCCGTACCAGCGTCCCCCGCACTCGCCACCGATCGAACCGTCGAGTCCGATGTTGGTGGGAATGATTCCGTCGTTGGATCGCATGCGGCCGACCCAGGCGTCGACATATTCGAGAACCCAGTCGCGGTATTTCGGTTCGTGGCCGAGCATAAAGGCCGTGGTTGCCAGGCTCGTAGCGCAGAGATTTTGCGGGTGGTCGCCGACGATGTCGTTGTAGTCCTTGAAATGGGCGAGCATTTCGGCGTAGCTGCGCTCGCCATGTTGCGGCGAGAACCGTCCCTCGACCTCGATGGGATCGCCGGCCCAATCCAGTGCGGTGGCCTTGCGCAATAAGGGGCCACGGCTGCCGTTGAACAGGCTGCGAATGATCTTATGCTGCGGATCGTAATTCGTGACGCCGGGCTCTTCGCCCAAATAGAATCCAGCAAAGCGGCGAATGCGGCGCGCGAAGGCCGGGTCGTGCGGATCGGCCAACGCCGAGTTGATAAATGCAGTCAGCCCTTCGGCGTGGTGCAGCCAATCGAGCGAGACGGGAAACTCCTTGTAATACATCCCTTCCCGCGCCATTTCGACGTCGACCGTCCGCGCCGCGGTGTATTGCCGGAGATGCCCTTCCCACGCATTCTTGTACAGATCGAGCACGCGCGGCGAGCCCCCCAGCGCATACAGCAGCGGCCAATCGGCCAGGCATTCGATGGCATCGTCTGGCCCGTCATCGCCTCCCCACCGCTCGACACATTCCAGATAGCCGCGATCGTCGAAATAACGTGCGAAGTACAGATCGCATGCTGTGCTCGTCGCACGCAGAAGCTCGCGCTCGAGAAGCGCCCAGTCGGGCGGGGGAAGCGGAGTGGCGACGTCGAGAATGGGGATCGCCGAACGGTCGGCAGCCGTTACGGAATTACGCTCGACGAGAATCAGGGCCGCGATGAAGAGCACGACCAATAGAAGCGGGCCGTTGAAAGACAGTACGGTCCAATCATTGCCCGATTGCGGCGTGCTGATCATTGTTTCCTCGGAAAGTACAAGTCGACCTGGTCGTGCATTGTGTACATGCGAAAGTGATCGCCGTCGGGAACCAGGATGCCGCTCGACTTGTTGTCCTTCACGAGCGGATTGTTGTGATACTTGTGCCATTGGCGCAAATCGTCCGAAACGGCGACGCAGGTCGACCACTTGCCTGGCTCGGCATCCCCCATGGCGTGGTAGTAGCCGTAGTAGCGTCCCTTGTATTTCACGATCTGGTTGAGCGCGATCATACGATTGTCGTAATCGCTGGGGCCCGGCATGATCACCGGCTCGTCCTGCACATTGGTCCACGTGAGCAGGTCGCGCGAGCGCGCGATCCAGACGCCCAGATCCATCTTTTCGTAGAACAAATACCACTGGCCGTCCTCGTACCAGCCGACCGGTGTGCCATAGATGCCGCTGGCCTTGATACCCGATCGATTCTGGAACGTGAGCGACCCGGGACGGGTCCACTTGATGCCGTCGGCCGAGGTGAGCAAATGAGGCTCATCTTGCAGGCGCCCCGCGAAGGGGTACGCCCGGCCGAAACGAAAGCCTTCGGCGAACATATAGAAAGTTCCCCCCTGCTTGACGACCATCATGTCCTCGGTCCAGTGTTGGTCGTAGATCGGGTTCTTCGGGTAGCGGGTCCAGGCGATTCCATCGTCGCTGGTGGCGAGCCCGAGCGATTTGAACCCGGTGCGTTGACCGTTGTAGCCGGTGTACCACATCAGGTACTTGTCGCCGTCGCGCAGGATCCAGCCACGTTCGCGGATTTTTACGTCCCAGTTGCCCGGCCCGGCGGCGGTGAAGACGGG
The DNA here is from genome assembly GCA_036499395.1 of Pirellulales bacterium. Taxonomy (NCBI): domain Bacteria; kingdom Pseudomonadati; phylum Planctomycetota; class Planctomycetia; order Pirellulales; species Pirellulales bacterium. The sequence goes on along the minus strand of DASYDW010000019.1, from coordinate 60,952 downwards.
ATTCTTTTCATAGGGAACCCAATCGACCATGATCGCGGGAAAATGGCGCGAGGCCATTTTTTCCTGGGCAGGGGCCGCCCGGCACAGGGCAAAACCGAGAAGCAGCGAACCGACAATCGATGCGAGCAGGAGGGATCGGCTGCGGGAAAGGAGCGATTGAGCCAGTGGCAAAGGCATGCGTTTCTCGTTGCGTTGCGTAAGGTCGGTGAAGCGTTAACGGCGACTGTATTGCCCAAAGCTTACCCGGCGCTATCGTAACAACCGGCGCGCGGATGTGCAGCAGCCGGCAGAAGGGACAGCAGAAGAACCGCAACATCTGTGGTCGGGGGCTGCGACCCAAGCGCGCATAACATGATGCAATTACCGGGTGCCTTTCACAGCAATAGTAAGGCATTCGAGCCCCGTAAGGGGCGACAGCGTGTAGCCGTGCGGCGTGAGCCCACGGAAAACGTTCAGCGCTTATACCCGTCGTAAGCCCCGCGAGGGGCGACAGCGAATTGTCGGGGGACGATCGCTGTCGCCCCTTGCGGGGCTTTAATTGCGCTGCGAAACGGTTAACCGTGGGCTTGCGCCACACGGCTACACTATGCCGCCCCTGCAGGGCTAGAGCAGCGTTTTCAAGACTACTTCGATGCTCAATGGCGCCGCGTCATGTTATGCGCGGTGAGTGCATAGCGTGGTCGAGGCCAGCTAGAGAAACGCCCCGGCATCGCAGAAGCCGGCTGCAGAAACGCGAGGCGCGGATCTGCCGAAAATGCGGTTGCCAAAACTATTCGGCCGGCTTGCGTTTGCGTTTTCGCTCGCGCCCGAGCGCGATGGCATAGGCCGTGGCGTGACTGCGGCAGTGCGAGATCGAAACCAAGATTTTGCGGATCCCCAGCAACTCGACCGCTTCACGCGCTCCGCCGCGCATGCCAACTACGGGGCGGCCGGACTTGTCGTTACGCACCTCGACGTCGCGCCAACTAATGCCGCGCCGCCAGCCGGTGCCGATCGCCTTGAGGATGGCTTCCTTAGCGGCCCAGCGACCGGCGTAATGTTGCGTCGAGGCCTTGCGGCTTTGGCAGTAGCCGATCTCGAGCGGCGTATAGACGCGATTGATGAACAGATCGCCGTGCCGCTCGATCATTTGCGCGATTCGCAGGCATTCGACAATGTCGGTGCCGATGCCGACGATGTTTCGAGGCAGGTTGTCGTCGTTGCTCACTATCCGTTCCGTGTCCGGGGCGATCGATGTCCGAGTTGGCCGGCCTGCATGGTTGTCAAAAATCCGCGAACTTCCCTGGCCAGATCGTGGGCTCGCGGCCGCACCTTAATGGATCAAAGAATTGACTCTGGCCAGTGCGGATCGATCGAGCCAGGCGAATTCGCGGCGCCCAGGGGCACCTTTCCATAATAGCGTACAACCGGCCGGCTCGCAGCCGCCACGGCAGGTGCGGATTTCGTATTGGGCTGTTTCGGATGGAGAGTTCGCACAGCCGAGACAATCACCAACGGCTGCTGCCACTTCTGCATCCAGTCGCCCGTGGCGCGTCAGCCGATACCAACTACCGCAGCGGTCGCAATACGATTGCCGCAGGGCGATCGCGGTGACGATCGTGGCCGTCGAGATCGTGACCAGCGCGTTGGCAATCCAAAACAGCCAGACGCCACGCGGACGCAGCGTGGCGCCGGCAAGCGTCATGCCATGGTTCGCCGAGTCACGCATGAATTCCACGAAGCCGGCGTTGCGCGAATTGAGGCGGTCCTGAAGCTCGGGAAACGCATGCGCGGCAAGCGCGGTGGTCGCCGAAGATTCGACCGCGCGCGCCGAGAGATAGCTTGCATAATGCTGCCCGAGCGCCAGGATAGCGCCGGCCAACAACGTGCCGGCCAGCACGCTTGATCGATGGGCCGTGTCAGTGACACGCGCCACGAGGATGACGACGCCACCCAGCGCCAATCCTAACGCCGTGGGGAAGACGACGAGCGGTGCAAAGTAGGCCGCGGCCTCAACGGCCAACCAGGAGAGAACGATTGCCGATCCGATGGCAGCCGTCAGCCAGATTGCGAACCGCACGGGCCGAAAACGGCGAGATACCGGCGGGGTGATTGGATTAGCAGTTGAGCCAGGTTGCGCGCATTCCATGCCCGCAATCGTAGCCGAGCGCGGGGTAGAACCTCAATTGCGCGAAGTCGGTTAAACGCGCGCGATCAGAGCTGAATGCCGCAGGCCTTTTTGACCCGATTGAGGACCTCGGACGCTCTTTTCCGGGCGCGGCTGGCACCGTCAGCCAGGATGGCACTGACGCGCTCGGGATGAGCTTCGAAGTCGGCCCGCCGAGCACGCGCCTCGGCAAAGTACTTTTCGGCTTGCTCGGCCAGTGCCTTTTTCACTTCGCCGTATCCGAAGCCGCCGCGGCGATAGAGCGCGGCCATGTCGGCACGCTCGGCCTCGTTGGCGAACAACGAAAAAAGCTGAAACAGGTGATCGCCGTCGGGCTCCTTCGGCTCTTCCATGGGGCGAGAATCTGTCGTGATGCGCATGATCTTCTTGCGCTGCGCCGCGGCGGGCTCGAAAAGTTCCAGGGTGTTGTTGTAGCTCTTCGACATCTTTTCGCCGTCGGTGCCTGGCACGCGGGCCGAACCGTCCAAGAGCTGCGCCTTCGGCAGTACGAACGTCTCGCCGAACTGATGGTTGAAGCTGCCGGCAATGTCGCGGCAGATTTCGATATGCTGCACCTGATCTTCACCGACCGGTACGATCGTCGAATCGTAGATCAGAATATCGGCCGCCATGAGGACCGGGTACGTGAACAGCCCAACGTCGGCCGTCAGCCCCTTGGCTTTCTTGTCCTTGTAGGCGTGGGCGCGCTCGAGCAATCCCAGCGGTGTGCCGGTCATCAGGATCCAGCACAACTCGGAAACCTCGGGCACGTCTGATTGCAGAAAGAGTGCCGCCCGGTTCGGGTCGAGCCCGAGCGCCAAGAGGTCGATCGCGGCATCCAGCGATAACTGCCGCAGCCGCTCCGGATCGCGCACCGTGGTCAGGGCGTGCAAGTTGGCGATGAAGTAATAAGACTCGCCGGCGTCCTGCAAATCGATGTACTGGCGGATGGCGCCGAAGTAGTTGCCCCAATGAAACCGTCCGGTCGGTTGGATACCGGAGAGGACGCGCGTCTTGGGGGCCGGCTTCGTTTCGGTCGCTTCGTTCGTCATGGGGTTGCTGCTGTCGGGCGGTTGCGGCGCGTGTGAAGGGCGTCCATCCGAAAGGCAAAGGTAACGGCCTAATGCTTGGCGATCGGTTTGGCGACCAGTGTGCCGACGATCTCGGCCGCACTCGTGGCGCCTAATTGTGTGATCGCCGCGGGCAAAGCGTCTAGCACGCGCATGGAAACCGTGGGATCGTAAAAGTTCACGGTGCCGAGCTGCACGGCCGTGGCACCGGTCACCAGGAACTCCATGACGTCATCCATCGTGGCGATGCCGCCGATGCCGATCAGCGGCGTCTTCACTGCTTGGGCAGCCTGGTAGACCGCGCGCAGAGCGATCGGCTTGATAGCCGGTCCGCTGAGACCACCCAAGACATTGCCCAATAAAGGTTTGCGGCGGCGCCAGTCGACCGCCATGCCCTGGCAGGTGTTGATCAGCGAAATCGCGTCCGCGCCGCCGGCTTCGGCGGCGCGGGCGATATCAGCGATGCTGGTGACGTTGGGGGTCAGCTTGGCAATGATCGGACGTTGGCACGCCCGGCGCGAATCGGCCACCAGCCGCTCGCACATCTGGGGATCGGTACCGAAGTCGACTCCGCCCGAGACGTTAGGGCACGAGATGTTCAACTCAATCGCGGCGACACCTTCGGCGCCATCGAGCTGCCGGCACATGGCGACGAACTCGTCGTGATCACGGCCGGCAATGCTGACAACGATCGCGGTGCCAAGCGTGCGCAGGTAAGGCAGATGATGCGCAATGAAGGCATCAATGCCGTCGTTATCGAGGCCGATCGAATTGAGCATGCCGCCGGTGGTTTCGACGGTGCGCCAGGGGGCGTTGCCGGCTCGGGCTTCGCGTGTGATCGTCTTGGGCAGAATGCCTCCCAAGCGATGCAACTCGACGAGGCCGGCCATCTCGCGGGCGTAGCCGAAGGTTCCGGACGCCACCATCACCGGATTCGCCAGACGCAGCCGGCCGAGCTGAACCTGGAGATCAACGGCGGCGGAATTCACGTAAGCCTTGCGGTTGAATCAAGTTGAGGGAGAAACCGCGCGCGCCGTGGAGCGGCGCTTGGCGCGGTGCTGAATCCGCGGAACGACCAGATCGTTGCGCGGTACCGCAATGTAATGATTCGGAGTGTCAGCAGCAACGGCCCGAGAGCGAGAGGCGTGCGTATCTGTTGGTGGGAAGTGACGTTGCGCGGACGAGAGGAGTTCTTCAAGCGCGCGCACCAAGAGCGCACGCCGCCAATTCAGGCGCGCGGTACCAAGTCCGCGCGCCTGACGGCGTGTTACGCGTAAAATCCCGGCCTGCTAGATAATGCCGCCGTGCGTCCGGTAGGGCGACAGGTGGGACGGCTGGTCCAAGAACCAGATTCGTTCCCAATCGTCCAACAAGAGACGCAGGTTTTCCGACGTGAATATGAGCTGTTGCGCCCGGCGATTCGGATCGCCCGAATACGCGGGGGTCAAACAGCCCACCGTCGAGCTGACCAGCAAGCCCAGGGCGAGTGACAAGAAGACTGCGCGCATCACCGAACTCCTCGCATGAACGCGGTTTAGAATTTCCGAAGGGTGTCGGAATTCAGACCGCACAATGCGTAAACCCTCGATCGGCGCAAGCGCAATGCTGGCGCGACCGATGACAAACAATCCATTGTTGTGGGAAAGGTAGTTGTGACGCGTGCGGGCGGTCACATTCGAACTGTCGCATCCGAACTCGGCCTGTGCGTGGGACGCACCTGGGATCGCCGCTTCCGGATCACACTCAGACATGTAGACGAGAATTGCTTCGTGAGGAAGCTTGATTCGCGTGAAACCTTGAGATTTGTCGGGCCTGTTCTTTTAGCCGGCCCAGCTAGTCAGCCTCGGGGGTTGGGTCACCCCGTGGGCTTTGCCTCACCGTAACTGTTCGTGCTTACCGGGTGTTCGGTCAGGTTGGGTTGAGCGGTTGCCTCGTGCAAACGCGCCGCGGCTGCTGCCGCGGCCCGCCGTTCCAGCTCACGAACCCGTTCTTCCATCTCCTTACCGGGCTTGAACGTTACGACGAACTTCTCGGGAACGAACACCTTATCGCCGGTGCGCGGGTTGCGCGCCTTGCGAGCGGCACGTTTCTTGACCTCGAAGACACCGAAGTTCCGTAGCTCGATACGTTTATCTTCCACCAACGTCTCGACGATAGCGTCGAAAGTCTTCTGGACGATCTCCTTCGTCTTGAGCTGCGTCATCCCAATTTCTTCTGAGATGGTCTTGACGATCTCTTTCTTGGTCACGACTCGGTTCTCCTGTCCGCGCCTCGAGGCCGGCAGACCCACAGCACAAGCCCTAACATACAGGCTAGGCACGTCCCAAGTGTAGGTGCCGTAAGAAGTAGTGTCAAGGGCACTCTAGTCCCTTGGGCACACCTTGGCGCCCTAACCATAATAAAAAGGAGGGCCGCAGTTTCCGCCGCCGGGCCAAAAGCCCTGCGGACGCGGTTGGAGAAGGTCGAATTGCCAAAAATCAGGGTTAAACGCCGGGCGGGACACGTGTGGGAATGGCCGAAGCCCTTACCAGGTAAGGGCTAAACCGACGGGTGTCTGGCTCATTCCTTGCACATTTTCGCCCAACTTCACGCCGAGGAACCGAGTAGCGCCGGATCCTCACCGCCGTTATCGACAGCCGAAGCGTTAAACTTCACCCAATCGTGAGAATCGGCGCGAAAACCTAGCCAACGATGCCAGCGGCAACCGCTGGCGCGCAAGCGAGCTCCGGACCAGTTGGAATGCCAGCAAGTGGCCAGCAGACAGATCGCCGCGGTCAGATTACGGACTGACCGGGGCGCGTCCAATGCAATGGTAGGTGAAGCCGGCGGCCTTCATTTGGGCAGGCTCATACAGATTGCGGCCGTCGAAGATCAGCGGCGATTTCATACGCTTGCGCATTTCGTCCAGGTCGGGTCGCAGGAACTGCTTCCACTCCGTCACGATGGCCAGGGCATCCGCGCCGTCCAAGGCGTCGTAAGGATGCTCAGCGTATTGAATTCGGTCGCCATACTCGCGGCGGACATTTTCCATCGCCTCGGGGTCATGCACGTGCAGCTTGGCACCGTCCGCTAGCAAACGATCGATCAGCACCAGAGCCGGGGCCTCGCGGATATCATCCGTGCGAGGCTTGAAGGCCAATCCCCAGACAGCGATCGTTTTGCCCTTCACACCGCCGGGCACGAACTTCGTAACCTTTTGGTGTAGCACGTTCTTTTGACGAGTGTTCACGTCATCAACCGAGGCCAGGATGCGCGGCTCGACGTCGAACTTCTGCGCCATGGACTGTAGGGCGCGGACGTCCTTCGGGAAGCAACTACCGCCGTATCCGACGCCCGGGAAGAGGAAGGCGAACCCGATGCGGCTGTCATGGCCGATACCGCGACGGACGTCGTTGATATCTGCTTCCATGTGCTCGCAAAGGTTTGCGATCTCGTTGATGAAGCTGATCTTCGTCGACAGCAAGGCGTTGGCGACGTACTTGGTCATTTCGGCGCTCTCCGGCGACATGACCAGGAACGGATGATCGGTCCGCAGGAACGGCGAATAGAGCTCTTTCAGCACGGCGGCCGTCTCGGCTTCGCGAACGCCGACCACGACCCGGTCCGGCTTCGTAAAGTCGTCGAGCGCGGCCCCTTCCTTGAGGAACTCGGGGTTGCTGGCGACCAGGCAATCGCGCCCCGTGGCCTTCTTCAATCGCGAGAAGATACCGGCATTGGTGCCAACCGGAACGGTGCTCTTCGTGACGACCACCGTCTTTTCGGGCAGGTGGGGCGCCATCGCTTCGACCACGGCCCACAGGTTCGTCAGATCGGCCGAGCCATCAGCGGCCGACGGAGTGCCGACGGCCAGAAAAACGAGCTTCGCGCTCTTCACGGCCGAGGCCAGATCGGTGGTGAAGTGCAGGCGGTCGTCGGCGATGTTGTGCTCGACGAGCTCGGAAAGGCCCGGCTCGTAAATGGGGATCTCGCCGCGACGCAGACGCTCGATCTTCTGTTGATCGATATCGACGCAGGTGACGTCATTTCCGCTATCAGCGAAGCATGTGCCGGTCACCAGGCCGACATAACCCGTTCCGATCATCGTAATCTTCATGACGAATCCTTGTTCAATTCGTTTTTATGCGTTCAGCGGCTGTTGCCACTCTTGGGGGCGGGGCTGCCCGCTGCGGTCTGCGCAAAAGGATATTTGACTGCCAAATGTAGCTTATGGTAGCGGATCATCCCGTATTTTGCGGCAACCTGGCGCGGCGCCCGGTGGCAAATATTAGAGAACGATTTCGCGAGCGAACGACCGGTTTTCCAGGTACCACTGGATCGACTGGCGTAAACCTTCGTCGAGCGACACCTGGGGCTGCCAGCCCAGCAGATTCCGAGCCTTTGTGACGTCGGCCCAGGTGGCCGGCACATCGGCCGCGTGCGCCGGCAGGAACCGAATATCCGGCTTCTTCCCTGCAAGTTGAGCGATCTTTTCCAGCACGTCCATGAGCTCGACCGGTCGGTCGCTGCCGAGGTTGATGACCTCGTACCCGATGGGTTTGAGCCCCAGAATGGTGCCGCGGGCGATATCGTCAACGAAAGTGAAATCGCGTCGTTGCGACCCGTCGCCAAAGATGGTGATCGTTTCGTCTTCGATCAACTGCCGGACAAAGCGGAATACGCTCATATCCGGTCGGCCCGCCGGTCCGTAGACCGTGAAATATCGGACGACCGTGGTATCGATGTTGTGCAGCCGATGGTAGGCAAACGCCATCGCCTCGGCCCCTTTTTTCGAGGCGGCATACGGCGACAGTGGCCGGCTCGAGTGCATGTCCTCGCGAAATACGGTCTCGGTCGTGTCGCCGTACAGGCTCGAGGTCGAGGCGAGGACAAACTTCGAGATGCCCAACGTGCGGCACGCTTCCAAGACGTTCAAGGTGCCAGTGACGTTGGTTTCGACATAGACGTGCGGCATCTCGACCGACTGCCGTACGCCGGCCCGCGCCGCCAGATGCAGCACGGCCGCGATGGGACGATCGCCGTCGGCCGCCGTGGCGGCGAAGAAATCGGACACTTGCTGGTGATGCGCGACATCGAGTTCCGTGAAACGAAACCGGCTTTCGGCCTGGAGCTTCGCCAGCCGCCACTGTTTCAGTCGTGGGTCATAAGCGTCGTTCAGATTGTCGACGCCGACAACCTCGTGCCCGGCGTCGAGCAGTAAACGCGCAACGCGGGACGCGATGAATCCCGCGGCGCCAGTTACGACATATCGTTGGGACATAAGGGCGCGCGATCCTCGAAGGCGTGGCGAAGGCGATTGATAGTCCGACGACGATTTTTCAAAAGTGGTTTAGTGAACGCGTTCCCGCGCCGGTTTTGCCTGGTCGCGAAATGAAACGAGGAAATCCCGGTAGGCTTCGAAGCGTTCACGGGGCGTGGGAAAGCGTTTCAATACTCGCTTGCCGCCCGCGATCTGCTGCTTCCATAGTCTCTCATCTCCCAGCAGACGCACCAGGGTGTCAGCCGCCGAGACGGCATTTTGCGGCTCGAAATACAAGGCCGCGTCATCGCAAACGTCCCGGGCGAAATCGAGGTCTGTGGTCACGATCGGCACGCCCATCGCCATGGCCTCGGGATAATTGGCGCTGAATGTTTCGAGCAGCGTCGGCAAGAAACAGATGTCCGACGCCCGATACATGTCAGGGCCCCGAGCCACCGGGATCGGGCCGGCGTTTTCGATCCGATCGCTGACGCCCAGACGCTCGGCCTTGCTGACCAGCGCCTTGCAGATCCGATCCCCTGGGGACAGGGTGACGACGAACTTGAACGGTCGATTCGGCATGCGCTTTTCCAACTCGCGCGCCACGTCAGGCAGAATATCGAAGTTCTTGTGCTTGTAAGGGGCTGAAAAAAATAGCAATTGAATTGGTTGGTCAGGCGCAGGAAATGGCTTCTCGCCTTGCTGCTGGTGGTAGCGCTCGCCGCACGTATTGGAAATCACTGTGATGCGATCAGCCGGCAATTTCAGGCGATTGCGCAGGCCGCGTGCGCCGGTTTCGGTCTGGGCGATCCAGGCATCCGCCTGGCTGAACCAGTAGCGCTTGTACGCCGTGCGCACAATGCATTCGGCCCAGTCGCGCACCGAGTTCAAGCTGCGAAATGCCGCCCAACTGGCATGGGTCACCCAGGGGGCAGAGCAGCCGACGATATGGAACGAGCGAAAGTGTACGTACGCCGGACCGGAAAACGTCAGTACGCAATCCGGATTCTCTTTCGCCTCGATCGCCAGCAATTCGCGGCGCGCGGCTCGGTTCGACGCGGGCACACCTTCGAGCACGGTCATCGTCTCGGGCCGCTGGATGCCAAACTGCTCGAGCTGGAACAAGCCATCGGGCGAAACGACATATCGCCAGTCGATACCGCTATCGTCGCGCAGCGCTTCGGTGATGAAGGCGCTCGAGGTTTGCAGCGTCCCTCCGGTTCGACAACTGGTTGTATTTACGAGAATTCGCACGGTCGTGTCTTCTTGCCGCCGGTCGGCGCGCTTCGTGGTGCTTCGGACTTGGGTGTCAGCCGCGCTTCAGGTTGCGTACGTAACGATCCCTCAGCATTTGGTACAAGCGGGGATGAACGATGAAGTATTGCTTGCCATCCTCCAGCCCCTGGCTGCGCCGTTCGAGATCGCTATTCAACGCTGCGACCACGGTATCGACCAGGGCGACGGCCATCAGCTTCTCGAATTTCTCGCGATATTCGTAGACCGTCGCGGCCTGGCTATTATCGACCGAGAAAATTCCCAGGATATCGCCGGTGTCGATCCCCTTGGCCATGAAATGGACGGTAAAGCCGATGTCGTCCTGATGGTTCTCGATCAGCGGCCATTCGACCACGTCCATGCCGCGGTATTGCGGCAACTTTCCCATGTGGCAGTTCACCACGCCAGCGCCAGCCCGGGCGAGCGTTTCGGGGCCAACGATTCCTCCGCCGGCGAAGACGACCAGATCAGGCCGATATTGGTCGAGCGTCTGATGGACCACCAGATCGTTCAGGCTGGCGCAATAAACGGCGGGAATGCCGTTTTTCGCGGCTAGCGCATCGACCGTGGTTTCGGTGACTTTCAGTCGGGCCAGAAGGTCGGGCAGCGTTTCGTATTCTTTGGGGCTGTAAGCATGTTTGCGCAGGACAAGCTTCCGCCAGGCCTTTTTTAGCAGGCGCACCCCGTCGCGGCGAAATTCAGTTACCAACCGCATCGGATTCAGCAGCTTGCGCACCAGGATCGCGTCGATCTTGACGCCGGCGTCGAGCAGTTGCTGCGTCACGGCTAGCGTGTACAGGCCGTACCGGTTGGGGCAAAAAATGACGACGTGCTTGCCCGGCTTGGATAGCTGACGCGGCGCCGCCGAATGCTCGGCATTGCATTCCGGGCGATTCAGGCAGATCGAGGTGTGATAGGCATCGCTCGAGATCTCGGCAAAGCCATGTTCGGTCGCCACGCGGGCCGAGAGCGATAACAGCGCCGTCGCTGGCACCTGCTGCTGACCGAGCATTTTCATCGCAGCCGAGGCCGACAGCGCCCACGGTTGCTCGAGTAGTTTGATAGCCACGTTCACGTAACGACCGTCCTGGCTTTTCTGGAAGTATTCCAGAAAGAACAAGACCAGCAGAAAGAGCTTTTGCTGAGTCTGCTCAGCCGAAAGACCGCCTTCGGCCAGCCGCTCTCGGATCGTGGTCTTGCGCACTTCGCAGACGGTCAACAACGTTTGGGCCCAGGCGGCGATTTCGTGCTTAACTTCGCCACGACGCAGGGCGGATCGCAACTCGGACAACAGCGGCAGCGTGAGCGATTTCAGCGCCGGCTTCACGCGCCTGTACTCATCGCCACTCGTGCGCGGGGCTGGCGGTGCAGGAAAATCGGCCTGGGCGAGCTGTCGCGCCGCGGCGCTCAGATCGGGAAGCGGATCGATCCCGGTCCATTTATCCCAGGCGGTGCGCAGCGAGCGGATCTCCTGGTCCATCATGGCGTCACCGTTCCGTCAGGCACGAGCGCACAGCGAAACGTGCGGCCGTCCAAACCCACGAGTGCTTCGGCGAACATCCAGAAATCCTGGCTGCTTTGAGGACCATCGGCGAATCCGAAGACGCCGAACTTCAACCATCGCTTGGACCAGCGGTCCTTGCGCGATTTGTATACCGGCTTCCAATCCAACGCGTCACGCGAGGCGAAGATGTGGGCACAATCGTCGAGCACGCCCACGCCGATCTCATTCGACGAAGCGGTCACATACCATCCGTCGGTCGTCTGCTTGACGTACCAAATCGGCCCCGGGAAGGGCTGCAGCTTTTCCAGAGTCTTCGTCTTGCGGTCGAAACGGCAGCAATGCGAGGTTTCCAGTTGCGAATCCATGCCCCACACCACGGCATCCGGCAAGAAGATCGGAGCACACGTCCGCCAGCACTGGCTGCCGTCGCCGTATTTTTCAACCGATTTGAAATCCTTGTCGGCCGACATGACGACGTTTTCGTTCTCGAAATCCCCCGTGCAGACCCAGACTCGCTCTTCGTAAGGGTCCCAAAAGCAGCCATGGATGTGCTTGATCGATCCGGCCGGGAATTCGTAAATCATTTCCCAGGATCGACCGTCGTCGCGGCTGCGATAGAGGGGCACCGACTGCCGATCCTTATTGGCGCCGTACTCGCCGAAATACAGGTCGCCGTCGGGCGTTTCACAGATCGATTGGTGCAGCGTAACCCGGCAGCGCTTTAATCGTAGCGTTTCGGTCATGTCGCCCGACGGGTATTCGATCCGATAGACATGTCCGTGGCGGATGGCCACCAGCGCCACTAGCCTGCCATCTTGGAAACGCGGCACGACGTTGCATTTATCCAGCCGCGCGCCACGGCGCAACAGCCGGAACGGCAGCAGTGGGCGTTCCCAAGAACTGACCGGCAAGGTAAAGGTTTGGGTCTGTCCCTGGTGACGTACGCGGATGTGCTGCGCGAATGTCGTGACGATCACGTCTTTTGAGGCGTAGTGCGCGATCTCGGCCCCGGGAAATTGCTCCAGACGTAGTTCCATTAGAGACGCGCGCAACCTTGGTCCATCGAGACGTGCCGATTCGCCGCGCCAGGGCCAGGCGGGCGAATTCAGGGGTCCATCTAGAATACTACGACCCGGCTGGGCTTTCCATCCTCAGCCCTGTCCGGCAGTGGCGAGTTAGAATTCCGTGAAGCGGTCTAAGCGTGGCTCGATGGGCTGCCTGCTGGCCGTCGCTTGACCCGTTGTCGACCTAAGATTCTGATAGTCTAGACACGTTGAATTCATTTTCTTGCCGCACTTCCCGTGCGCGAACGAATTCCCCAGGCAAGGCATCGGAGGCGGTCGTTTGTGCGGCATTTTTGGGGTCTGGTGTCCTGACGGTCGTCCGGTCGACGAGTTGGCCGTGCAGCGTTCTCGCGACACACTCATGAACCGCGGTCCGGATGACGCCGGCACGTGGATCAAGAACAACGTCGCCCTCGCCCAGCGGCGCTTGGCCATTATCGACTTATCGCCCAACGGCCGCATGCCGATGACGGGCGAAGCCGAGGACGTGTGGGTCACCTACAACGGCGAGATCTACAACTTCCAGGAACTGCGCGCCGAGCTGATCGCGGCCGGCCATAAGTTTCGCAGCGAGACCGACAGCGAAGTGATCGTCCACGCGTACGAAGAATGGCAGGAAGCCTGCTTCGCGCGCTTCGACGGAATGTTTGCCATCGCGGTGTGGGACGTGCGGCGCCAGCGCATGGTGCTGGCGCGCGATCCGCACGGCAAAAAGCCGCTGTTTTATTACCATCGTCCCGGCAAGTTGCTCGTCTTTGGATCGACGCTGCGTTGCGTGTCGGCGTGGCCCGACGTGCCGCGCGAGATCGACGAATCGTCGATCTATGAATACATCAAGATCGGCTACCTGCACGCGCCTCGCAGCCTAATGGCGAACACGTACAAGGTGCGGCCAGGGCATTACCTCGTCGTAGGGCGCGAGGGGATCGAGCAGGATGTTGCCTTTTGGGACCTCGCCGAAATCGCTTGCCGGCCGGCGCCGAAATTTCGCAGTGAAGAGGACTTACTCGATCAGCTTGACGCCGCGCTACGCTTGGCAGTGCGCAAGCGGCTGGTCTCGGACGTGCCACTGGGTGCGTTTTTATCGGGCGGGATCGATTCCAGCCTGGTCGTGGCGCTAATGCGCGAGGTGGCCAGCGACCGGGTGCGGACCTTCACGATTGGTTTCACCAGCTCGGAATTCGACGAAAGCAAATTCGCCCAGCGGGTGGCACAACATCTGGGCGTGGAGAATACGGTCGAGCACATGTCGGCCAGCGACCTGTTGGCCTTCGTGCCGGATGTTATCCGCCATTATGACGAGCCGATCGTCGACTTTTCGCTGCTGCCGACCATGGCCATTTCGCGCTTGGCACGACGCGACGTCACGGTGGTCTTGAGCGGGGACGGCGGCGACGAATTATTCGGCGGTTACGAGCGCTACCTGGCGACGCACTTTTTCGAACATTACGCCCGCTTCGCCGGGCACGGCATGCGGCGGGCGATATCAGGCATGCATCGGTGGCTGCCGCGCGAGCGAATGCGGCGGTTCGCTCGTCTCTCGGCCGCGCCCGATGCAGCGACATTCTTCGGCTCGTTCGCGAACCTGGGGCGGTATGCCGGCCTGGGGACGCTCATCCCCGAAGACAAAATCGGCGAGGCACCTGAGGAAGCCGTGGCGCGCTTCATCCGCGGTTTGCCCGGCGTACCGGCCACAGCGGGAGCGATGGTCTACGACGCCACGCATCCGATGATCGATGGCATCTTGGTCAAAGTGGATCGGGCCACGATGGGATTCTCGCTCGAAGCACGCGCTCCGCTATTAGACAAGCATCTGTGGGAAATGGCCGTTGGGCTGCCACTGTCGATGAAGGTGCGCGGCGGCCAGAAGAAGTATTTGCTGCGGAAGCTGCTCTATCGCTATTTGCCCGCGAATCTGGTCGATCGTCCGAAGATGGGTTTCACGCCCCCCTTACGTGACTGGTTTCGCAACGAGCTGCGTGAGCAACTTTGTGACACGCTCAACGAGGAAACGGTGCGCCGACGCGGCTACTTCAAGCCGGCCGGCGTGCAGCGCCTGTTGAACGAACATCTCAACGGCCAGGCGGATCACGTTTATTCGCTGTGGGCCCTCTTCATGCTCGAACTGTGGATGCGCGAATTTATCGACGCACCAGTTGCCGTCGGCTGAGATGGCAGTCACGGAACCGAAGATCGGATTTCAGCTTACGAACATGTAACGCCGCGTGATAGCATCCGTATCAATGCAAAGTATAATTCTTGATTATTTGATTAGATTTGGTTGCTGGATAACGTTGAAATTGTCCTCGGGGGGGCCGGTCCATGAGTGAGGTTGATTCGCTGGAGAGCGTGCTTGCAAAAGCCCCTGTTTCGCGCAAGGATGGCGTGTTGGTGTACGTGCCGGACGACGAGGATTATTGCGACAATTTCGGCCAGCAGTGGAACCAGTTTCGCGAAATGCAGATTGATTCGGTCTCCGGCGATACCGAATCAAACGATCGCTTCTATGCCGAGACCGGTTGGAAAAAAAGCGACCTGAAGGGAAAGGTCTTACTCGACGCGGGCTGCGGCGCCGGACGATTCACCGAGATCGCCCTCGAAGCGGGCGCCCGTGTGGTGGCGATCGACATCTCGGAGGCGATCTACGCCTGCAAGAAGACGATCTCGCGATTTCCGCCCGAGAACTATTTGCTGCTCAAGGCGAGTCTACTCGATCTCCCTTTCAAGCCGGGCGTCTTCGACGGCATCTATTCGCTGGGAGTCCTTCAGCATACGCCCGATCCGCTGGGCGGCATCCGGCACTTATCGCAGTTTCTCAAACCGGGCGGTTCGCTGGCGACCTGGATCTACGAGGACGGTGGCTTGTACGGACTATTCAAGCCGGTCATTCCACGCGTAATTATCCGGCAGTTGGGCGTGCCGCGGTTGTCGAACAAAAGCAAGCTGCTGATGTCGCGCATGCTTACGACATTGTTCTTTCCCATCGGCTGGATCCTTTCCTGGATGGGACGCTTCGGCGAGCGCTTGAGCGTCTTCCTGCCCTACGCGACGCGCCATGTTCGCGGGCGAGGTAACCTGCGACGCCAATGGGAATACAGCGTCATGGATACATTCGATTGGTACGGGCCGATGTACGACCAGTGGCAGCGCGAACCGGACGTTCGCCGCGCCATGACCGAGTCGGGGCTGGTCGACATTCGTCGTACGCCCGCACGCGGAATGGCGATCGTTGCCCGCCGGCCGCAAGCGGCGGAGAAGCTCGATCCCGTCGGCTCGACGTAGCGCTCAAACGCGAAACTGAGCGCGATCGCGCCGGCTGTTCGTTTGCATCGAGCTATGGCAATGCGCGCGAAGAGGTGCGCGGTTTAGAAGCTTCCCGTTCGTTTAGAACTGGAAGTAGATGAACGGCGCGTTCTGCGATGGCCACGCGATGAAGAACAGCAGCCCCAGCAGCACGTAGGCCGCGGTGAGAGCGGGGCTGGGCAGCCGGTCGAGCAATTCTGACCAGCGGATGGCGAAATAGCTCGACGTGTGCAACACGACGAAAACCAAGAACGCCAATAGCGCGATAACGGGCGTGCCAAGCCCGAGTCCCAGGCTGGTCAGATTCATTTGCCCATCAAAGAGCACAAACGCCCGCATCGCATACAGCAAATCGTGCAAGTTGGTGACGCGAAAGATCAGCCAGCCCAACAGCACGAAGTACATGGTCACGACCCAGCATACGACCTTCATGCCGGGGCGTTCGAATAGCGCGGTGAGCTTGGCGCTCGTTGCCTTGTATTCGTTAAAGAACCGATTGATGCACAACAGCAGCCCCTGATAGGTGCCCCACATGACAAAGTTCCAACTGGCCCCGTGCCACAATCCGCCAAGCACCATTGTCGTGAGCAGATTGAAATAGATTCGCGGCAAGCTGGCCCGACCGCCCCCGAGCGGGATGTAAAGATAGTCGCGCAGCCAGCTCGACAGGCTGATGTGCCAGCGGCGCCAGAATTCGATGATCGACGTGCTGAAGTACGGGAAATTGAAGTTCAGCGGCAACTCGACGCCGACCATGCGACTGACGCCGCGGGCCACATCGGTATAGCCGGAGAAGTCGCAATAAATCTGCACGGCAAACAGCGCCGTGCCGATCCAGATGAGCAAGCTCGGTTGCCCCGCGGGGTGCCCCAGGATCACTTCGACCAGAGGTGCGATCGAATCGGCGATCAGCACCTTCTTGACCATCCCGACGGCCGTTAGGTGAAAACCGCTCAACAGTCGCTCGGGGGACAGTTTCCACGGCTCATGCAACGTGGGCAGCAATTGTTCGGGCCGGATAATCGGGCCGGCCACCAGGTGCGGAAAGTACGAGACGAAGAGCGCCATGCGCAGAAACGATCGCTCGGGCACGATGTCACCACGATAGGCGTCGATGCCGTAGCTCATCGTGACGAAGGTGTAGAAGCTGATGCCCACGGGCAAAGCGACATCCAGGGCTGGCGGGGTCCAGTTGAAACCCAGGATATGGCCCAGTCCGACTAGGTTGTCGCTGAAGAAGTTGAAGTATTTGAAGAAGCCCAGAATGACCAGGTTCGCGATCATGCTGGTCGCGAGGAAGGCATTGCGGCGTCCGTTTTCCGAGAGCCTGAAGTACAGGCTATAAACCATCGGTCCGATTACAGCGAAAGCCGCGATCACGGCGATCGCCTGCGGGGCGTGGGCCCAGCCGGGTTGGAAAAACTCGGCCACGGTGAGCTGCGTCTGTCCGCCTTGCACCGCCGGCCAATTCAGGCCCAGTGTTAAATACGCTCCGACGATGAGCAAGACGCTCAGACGGATTCGCTCACGCCAGCTCAGTTGAACGCCATAAATGCCCAATGCCGCCGAGAAGTCGATCATCGACGTCAACAGCAGCAGGATCAGAAAACGCACGTCCCACCAGGCATAGAAGACATAGCTCGCCACGAGCAGCATCCAGTGCTGCGCGCGGGCCTGGCGCAAGATGACGATGCCAGCCAGCACGACCAGCATCAGGATCAGGAATTCGTAGGTCTGAAAGAGCATGCCTGGGGGCGGCCTATTTCTTCGAAGTTGTGGCTAACGGCTCGAGGGCGTGGCCGACAAACCGGCTGTAGACCTCGCGCCCCTCGGCGTTGGGATGGAGCGCGTCGGCGAATTCGTTGGCCGACAATACGTCCAAGGCATCGACCACCAGTCCTGATCGTTCGCTGGCCAGGCGTGCCGTGAGAGCACGTAGGTCGGTGACCGGCTGCAGCATGTCGTCCCCAAACGCGGGATGCATGGGGAGAATGATCAGAATTGGTATGGCGCCGGCTTCGTGAATCTCGGTGGCCATCTTTTCGATTAATGTGGCGCCCGTGCGTTCCTCCTTGAGCAATTCACGCATATCGTGCAGCGTGGACTCCAGGTGCCGTTCGAGACGGTTGTCGCGCACGTTGAAGGCCATCTCGTAGGGATCGGTCCAGTTGTCCGGCGCCACGCGACGCAAGCCACGGCGGAACCGCAGCCGCACCTCTTGATTGATCATGTTCAAAAGAGCGGTGCGAAAGTGCATGTCCTGGGCGAGCGGCGTCGAGCGGAGTGCCTCGTATGCCTCGACGCTGATGCCGGGGAAATCGGCGCGAGTCCAGTCCATGGGCCAGGCAGTAACGAAGCCCCCCTTGGCATAGGCAAACGCCTTATCCAGGTCCATGTCATCAGTCCGGCCCAGGTCTTCGGGACGCAGGCCGATGGCAACGGCCGCCGGGCGCGCCGCGAGCACCTTTGGAAGTTGCACGCGCATTTCGTTGATCGAGCAGCCACTGATGGCAAGATTCTGGGCGTGCCAGCCGGCCGGCGCACTTTCGGCCAGCAAGCGCGTATCAATCCCTTCACGCGTGATCGAATTGCCGAGCAAGGCCACGGTCGGGGCCGGGCTCAGTGGTTCGTCCAGATGCTGGCCAAGTTGCACGATCCGCTCGACGCTGCCCACCCCGATGATCGGCAACAGGACTTTCTCGAGCAGCACGAATCCCAGTAGTGCCCCCAGCGCAGGCAACAAGATCATGCGAGCAATCGGGCGCAAAACCGACGGCGACGGCTCGGAAGAAGCCGCGGTCTTTGCAGGAGGCTCTTCGATGGTGGTCATGCGGAAGGAGTTCTTGCGAGCGTAACGGATGGGCGTCCGCGGTAGGTGAGGGAACCACGATGGCCGGCAGCGAACGGGCTTGCTGCCGCGCAATCATCGAGGTGCGCGAAAATCAGGCCCCTCGCGGGCGAGGAACTACGTTCGGAACCTGTGGCAACTGCTGAAAAGAACGTTTCTGCGGCCGATTGTAGTAGTGCAGTGATACCATGATGGCCAGAACGCATCCCAGGAATTGCACGTTCATCAAGGCATGATCCACGAAGGCAATCGATATCAGCATCGCGGTGATCGCCAGCATGACGGGTTTGGCCGTAGGGTCGGTACACTGCCTGGACATGCGAACCAGCGTGAACAAGAACGTCAAAAACGCGAGAAACGCAAAGAGCCCCGAATTACCCCATATGAACAGGTAATAATTGTGTGGCCCCAGACCGTCGCCAATGGGTACGACGCTATCCATGAAGCGATGGCCGCGTCCGAGAATGGGCTCGCGCATGATGGCTTGCCAGCCGTAATTCCAGAATATCAGGCGGTCCAGGCTCGTCGATTTTTCATCGGCCGCCATCTTTCCTTGCAGCATATTGCTGAACCGAGTGAGACGGAGTGTGCTCTTATATCCTTCGAGCGATGAGCCGGCCCCCGACTTCGGCTGCAACAGGTTGACAAGTATATTGGCCGCGATCGCGACGACCGCCAATGCGATGCCGGCCTGGAGCAAAATGCGCACGCGCTTGGCCGCGATCGCGTACGTGAGAAAGCCGATCGGAAGCAACACCAGTCCGGTGCGTGAAAGCGTCGCAAGAATTCCCAGGATCATGATGCCGCGAATGGCCAGATTCACTGCTTTCGTGCGGAAGGGAAACAAATAGGAGTAGAACAAAAAGAAGCTCAAAGCGTGCGAGCAACTATTGGGATCGACCCAGTATCCGGCACCGCGTCCAATCTCGGCGGAAAACGCTCCCAACCGAGCGCGAAAAACAATTTGAGCAACCGAAAAGAGCCCTCCCGACGCCACGCCGAGCACTGCCAACCTGACCAGCAACGGGATCTTGTCGCGGCTGATGGCGCGCAGCATGAACATCGGCAGGCCGATCAGGCTGATCCACAGCTTGATGATGAGCTGGTAAAGACCTTTGTCCGCAAATGAGGCCAGTCGATCCGGACCCAGGAATCCACCGATCGAGAACAGAATCCAGAGGATCCAGGCGACGACAAAGTAGGAACTGCTGGGCTTTGCCCGCGCGAAGGGGATCACGATCATGGCCGTGAGGACGAATGCCACCGGCTGAATCGGGAGGCCCTGGGTCTTGAGGGAATGCTGGAGCAGTGGAACGCAATTCAGCAGCGTAAACAAGAAGAACGCGATGAACGTCCACTGCGCAATTCCCGGCACGCGCGCATTTGCCGTCGTGCGGCGCCATGCCATTGGGGGCTGCATGGCCATCGCCGGATTAATGGGTGCTGAATACTTGCTCATACAGCTCGTAGAGTCGTTCGACGGTGTTTTCAATCGCGAAACGTTGCTCAGCGATCGCGCGGGCGGTTTGGCCGTGTTGCTCGGCTACCTCGCGGCCATCCATGTATCCTCGCATCGCGCGGGCCAGGGACAAAGCATCGCGAGTCGGCACCAGCGTGCCGTTACGACCGTCTTCGATCACCTCACGCAGGGCCGCGATATCGCAGGCGACGATCGGCAGGCTGGCCAGCGAGGCCTCGATCACGGCATTGGGCAATCCTTCCATTTCTGACGGAAAAACGAACAGGTCGGCGCTGCGTAACAGTTCCGGTACATCGCGGCGCGTACCAAGGAATTGTACTATGGCCTGCAGTTTTTGTTGCTGAACCTGCGCTTCGAGCTGCTGGCGGTCCTCGCCGTCCCCCACGATCGCCAGGCGCCAATCTGGATAATCGGGGCTCAAACGGCCGAACGCGTCGATCAGGTCGCTAACGCGCTTCGTGCCCGTTAAGCGGCCCACCGTGATCGCCAGCCGTTGGTTCGGCGTGATTCCCAGCGAATCACGTAAGGCCTGTCGATCCAATGGATTGCGGAAGCGGGTGAACTCGTGGCCGTTGGGAATAATGGCGATTTTTTCGGGAGCCACGCCCTGCGACGTTAGAAATGCCTGCGAAGAGCGCGAGTTGGCCGTGAACATCGAACAATGGCGGTGGATGGCCCACCGAAAAAGGGGTCCGCGCCAGCGGCTGGACAGCCCAATAGTTCCCTCGGAATACAAAAGGGGCGCGCTCGAGCGATGGAGCGTTCGCGCAAACGCGGCATAGTACAGAATCGATGGCAGAAAGGCATGCCATAGATCGAAATTCGAGCGCGCCAACTCTCGAGCCACGCGCAGGCTGAAGAACGGATCGGCCGCGCGGCGTCGTTCCAGGCAGCGTACTACGATGCCCGCTTCGCGTACAATCGGCTCGTTTTCGCCTCCGGGGAGTAATGTCCAGACCTCGGGCAGAAATCGCGTCTGGTCGATGTGGCGGCAGATCATCGCCACGTCTCGTTCCCAGCCGCCGGTCCTGAGCGTATTGATCAGAAAGAGAATACGTTTGGGCGGCATGCGTACGGACGACGAACTATGAATTTGACGAGTTGCTGGCGACGCACCGACCGGCATCAGGGGACCAACTTTCTGCCGGAATGGTATTCGCACCGCGATGGTGCATAAGGTTCAACCCGCGTTGAACGATGTTCTTTCTCTCAAAGTCGCGTGCTGGCAGCCGGCATGGTTTCGGCGATGATCCGCTTCAACTTGGCTGCCACGATCGAGGCCTGAAACATTTCGACCGCGGCCAGACCGTTGCGTACCAACGTTTCTCGCCTGTGCGAATCATGACGCAGCCGTTCGATGGTTTGCTCGAGCGCGTCGGAATCGGGTTGGTCGATGATCTCCGCGCATTCATGTTCTTTGAGCCAGCGCGTGAGGTGGCAGTTCGGCGGCGTATGCGCCAGGATCGGCCGCATGGCCAGCAAGTTTGGCACCGTGCGAGTCGGAAAAATGGTGTCGTATTCCACTTGGCTCAAGCGGCCCGTTAGGCCGTGCGGTAGTAACAGAATGTCCGCCTGCTGGAGGGCCTCGATCACCTTGTTCGATGCGACGCGCGTGTGCGTGATGCGCGGCCCTGCCACGCCGACTTTGGCGAAGAACCAGTCGGGGGAACCTGAGTAAGTGGTCAAGATGTAGTCTTCTCGCCGGTTCACGATGGCGGCCAGCCGCCGGGCGGCGTCGATATTCGACTCGTTCAGGTTGCCCTGAAAGGCTAGCTTCAAAGGTGTCCCAGGCGGTGGTGCGGGCGCGAATTCGGGGAGCGGAGTGTTGAATGTATGCACCAGCGGCTCGAAACGCACGTTTGAATGAATCTTTTCGTAATGTTCTCGCATGCCCTCGCTCATCACAAACACGACCGGCGAGGAATGAAAAATGCGCGGCTCGAGCCATTGGGCCAGGCGCAATGCCCAGCCGGTGCGGTTTTCGCTATACGTGTTATGCAGATACGGATAGAGCGGCACGCCCAACCGCTTGGCCGCCAGGTAAGAAGCCAACAGGAAGAACTCGTTCGGGAAAACGGCGAGAATCGCGCGGACTTTGCGCTCGCGCCCCACGCGCGTCAGAGTCCGCACCAGTCCCGGCAAAGTAAACCAGCGCATCCAGCGCACAAACCTCTGGCCGCGGCGCGGCCAGGTCCACTCGCTGCCGAAGTATTTGATCTCGGGCAGGGTTGCTGGACGGTCATAATCAGCCAACGAACGCCATCTCTGGCCGATGATCACCATTTCGTCGCGGGCAAACTGCTCGGACAGGCCGTCGACGATCACGGACGAACCGCTCAAGATTGGCGGTACGCACCACGAGGTCACTAGTAAACAGCCTTCCTTGCCAGGCTTCGCGGAGAACTCTTTGGGGATGGGCGCTTGCGCCGCGGTACTGCTGGAGCGGTTGCTCATGTTGATCGAGGGGCTGCTACTCTAACCGGCCAAAATTGGCAGGGCCGCCACGGGCGGATGCACTGCTAGTTTCGCTGCTGCTTCTGCACGGATTCGACCATCTCGGCTACGATCTGGTCCAGGCTGTACGTCAGGTCCCAGCGGGGATAGTGCGCACGCAGCTTACGCAGGTCCGAATAATAACAGATATGATCGCCGATGCGATTCGTATCGCTATACGTGATCTTGGGACGCTTGCCGCTGGCCTTCTCGATCATGTCGATGCACTCGATCACGCTGGCCGCGTTGACACGGCCGCCGCCGAGGTTGTAGACCTCGCCAGGGCGAGGATTCTGCGCGAAATTCCAGAAGGCGTTGATCACATCGTGGCTGTGAATCTGATCGCGAACCTGTTTTCCCTTGTAGCCGAATATCGTGTAAGGCCGCTCGGCCAAAGCCACGAGCACCAGGTAATTGAGGAAACCGTGTAGTTCGACACCGGAATGCGAAGGGCCGGTCAGGCAGCCGCCGCGAAAGACGCCGGTCTTCATGCCGAAGTACTTGCCGTACTCCTGGGCCAGCACGTCGCCGGCCACCTTCGAAGCGCCGAACAGCGAATGCAGGCAGCGATCAATCGAAAAATCCTCGGCAATGCCGTGCTCGTAATGTGGATCGGCGTAATCCCAGCGAGTTTCCAACTCTTTGAGCTGGATGAAATTCGGCCCGTCGCCATACACCTTGTTGGTGCTCATGTGGATGAACACGGCCTCAGGCGAGTGGCGTCGGCATGCTTCGAGCATGTTCAACGTGCCGACGGCGTTTACGTCGAAATCGTCGAACGGGCGCTGGGCAGCCAGGTCATGGCTGGGCTGCGCGGCCGCATGGACGATCAGCTCGTATTTTCCTTTTTTCAGCAGCTCGTCGACCGCCGCACGATCGCGGATATCGAGCTCGTGGTGCTGAAACCTCCGGCATTGCGACGCCAGTTGGTCGCGGTTCCAGGTGGTGTCCCCTTTAGGACCGAAGAAATCGGCCCGCATGTTGTTGTCGACTCCCGATATATCGAAGCCGAGTTGGTCAAAGAACCGCACAGCCTCGGAGCCGATCAATCCGCTGGAGCCAGTGACGAGAACGCGCATGGCATACTTCTCAACGTAGGGCGTGTCAGAGGGGCGATGCTATTGTAAGGTGCGTCTGGCGGTGCGGTAGCCGAACGGGCTGCAGCGAAGACTCGCGGGATCTTGCCGATGTTATTTTTCGTCTTTCGCCGCACGATTGCTGCGGCGGACGGCCAGTTCCCAAAGTTGCTCGGCAGTGCGCACGCCGGCCTGACCGTCCAGGCGATTCATCTGTTGCCGCAGGATGTTTTCTCGTCCGGCGTGGTCGGTCTCGGGCTTTTCGATGTATGTCTTGGCCTGGCGGATAAAATCGTCGATGGTCATCGACTTGGCGATTCCGCCGGTATTCAGGATATGGGCGTAGTGGGTGTAATACATGAAACGCTGCGCGGAAAGCGCGGGGTGGACGGGCGTGTCACCGTCGAAAAATACATTGATGATCGGCGTTCCCGCGCATGCCGCGTCAATGCTCAAGGTCGAGCTGGTAGTAACCAGGATGTCCGCGGCGGCCATCAATTCGGCCAAGTGGATCGCGTCCTTCTTTGGCAAGTCCCACGGAAGTTTCTCGGACTGCACGGGCGGCTCTTCGATGTAAACATCCGGCCCAGCAAGCGCCTTTATCGGTCCCAGCGAACGGCTGTAGTAACCACGCACCACCTGCGGATGTAAGCGAATCCACAGGTAGGGCTTCACGCTGAAAGCATCCGACTTGCACGCATCAACGATCTGCTGAAGGACGTTGCCTTCGTGCGGCAGAATCGCCGGGTTGATCGTTCCATACACGATCAGCGGCCGGCCGGGTGGAATGTTATGCCGTCTGCGCCATGCTTCGCGATCGAGGCGCTCGCGCACACCATGATATAAATCGAACTGCGCCGCGCCGCTCCATTGAATGCGATCGCGCGGGAAGTTGTGATACTGCTCCGCTTCCTCGGCCATCAAGTCGCTCCACACGAGCAAATGATCTGGCCGGGCACCCATGTATCCTTTGCTAGTGAGATTGTCCCACGAGAGCATGACTGTGGCGGTCTCGATACCAGCACGCCGGGCGGCGCGCATCAAGTGCATATCATTGCGATTCAATCCGGGCGTGCCAGTGACCACCAAATCCGGCTGGTAGCGCTTGAGCAATTCGTCGAATTCGCTGCCGGGATAGGCGAACGCTTCTCCCGCCTGGTAGGCACGGCGCAGCGGCGGAATGCGGCCGAGCACGGAATTCACGGCGCGGGCGAACCAGTACCGGCTCGGCCGTTCGCGGCGAAACGCCTCGTTCTTGTGATTCAACGTGGCGCCCAGCGACGGATTCATCAAGAAATATTGCCGCAGGTTGATCAAGTTTGACTCGAGCTTCGAGAATTTCTCCGGCATCTCCTCCAGCGAGATCTGCGGATGAGAGAACTCTTTCACGAAGTAAGGTTCGCGCGCGGCGCCCGAGACGATGACCAGCCGGGCCCCACGTGCCAGCAGGCCCTCGGCGATCTCGGAACGCAGCAGCATCCGCGCCTGGAAGCCGTGCGTGATGTTGAACAGCAGCGTCGGACCGCGGGCGCCGCTGTCGGGCGGCGACTTAGCGAACTGTGACATTGCGGAAACCAAGATTGCAAGCTCCCACGGGAATCAACGGGTCAGGTCGTCTAGACGTTGAACTTGCGAGCCAATGCGCGCGCGCCCGGCACATTACGCGCAAGGCGAACCAACCAGGGATAGGCGGGACCATATTTCTCAGACCGCGCGCGAGCCCTTTCGTAGCGCCCCAGCATGTCGTTCCATCGGGTAGACAGTTCGACGAAGGTCGGGGCTTTGAAGAGGGTCGGAACTTCTGTTTCGATCGGTCGTGGTTCGAGGCAGGCCTGCGAGATACTTACCCATTCGGCGGGCATCCCCAGCGGTCGCCCTTTAACGATGGCCAGCGGATGAAAACCAGAGCACTTCAGCAGAAACGCGAGAGCGCGGCGGGTCCACAGCGTGATGTGCGCAATATTTGCATTCGTGGGTGAAGCGACTTCGGCACAAGGAACGGCGACATACAAGATGCCATTGTCACTGATCATATTGCGAATATGTCGCAGTGACTCACCGGGCGTCAGCAGGTGTTCCAGGACGTTATCGAGGATTACCATGTCTGCCTTCTCCCGTGCCGCAAACTCTGCATCGAAATAACCGTTCTCTACGTCCAGCTTGAAGACATCGCGCGCGTAATTCGCATAGGGGATCAGCGGCTCGACACCGCGCGCGGTGTAACCACGGTCACGGAAGGCCGCCAGGAACGTTCCTTCGGCGGGCCCGATTTCGAAAATGCGCTTGCCGGGAAGCAGTGATTCCACGTCCAAGAGGGTCAATTGGTTCCATTTGAACTCGGTGTCATTACGCTTCTTTCGAAGATGCCTTTCCGGCACCTGGTCCGAGCGAAAGCCGACTTCCTCGGATCGCTGCACCTTCTCATAGAATTTTTGATATTCCGCTTCGTCGAAGATCGGGTACTGCAACAATCCAGAGCAATTGTCGCAATAGTGGTAATCGACGCCGACGCTACGTCCCATCGCTTTGGTGAATCTCTCCAAGGGCGATTGGAAGATGGGGCGGGTTTGATCGCTATGACAAATGTGGCAGCGTGCCATGATTGGCGGTCCTGTAGTTTTTCAGCGAAGAACTCTGCCCGTGTGACAATTCGTTGCCTACCTAAGAATCACGAGAAGATTGACATATTGGTACGTCGCTATTAAGTCTTTGCCGATCTCGCACGCCAGCCGCATTTGAGCAATCGCGCATGACCGACATGAGGCAGAACTCCGAGACACGTATCAGACACCTTTCATAGAGACGAAGAAGTTCATGGAATGCATGAATCAAGCGTCGGCGTGCCGTCGGGCGCGAACCATGCGCAGTTGCTCGCGTAGCCATGAAAGATCCGAGATTTTCAGTCCGAACAGATTCGGGCGGCGCGGCGCAACTAAGCGGCGATAGATGAATACGCTTGTGACGGCGGCTGCCAGGTAAGAAGCCGAGTGTGCCATCGCAGCCCCGGCGGCGCCATACATTCTGATCATGGGGGCGTATAATGCGAATCCAACGATAGCCCCTACCACGACTGCCGTGCCCGAGTGATGCGGGGCGCCCGTACCGGCGAAATATTTGGTCAGCATCTTCGAAATCGTTAATGCGACTGTGCCGACCAACAGGATTGCCAGCGGCTCGGCACTGGCGGCATAATTCGCTCCGTAAAGCAGGCGAATAGCCAAGGGGCCAAAATGCGCGAGCGCACCGCAGGCCAGGGCCATAATCCAGAAAATCAGCCGGTTCAGACGTTCGATCAACTCAGCCTGTTCTTCGGGATTTCGCGCCGCGGCGATTTTGTTGAACAGCACAAAGCCCAACGAATCCGGGATCATCCATAACATTTCAGAAATCACCACGGCTGGGCCGTAGATGCCGAGTACGACTGGGTTCTTGGCCATTCCCAGGACCCATTGGTCCAATCGTAAGTTGGTCGTGACTGCAAGATCCGTAATCCAGGCTTTCACGGCATACTGCCAAGACTCGCGCAGATAGGTCCAATTCAGCGCAAACCTTGGGCGATAGCGCCGTAGTGAGGCAATGAGAATGCCGGTAAATAGCAGAGAATTATTGACGACGATTCCAAACACCGCCCCCTGAACTCCCCAGCCCAAAACCACGACCAGCAGCAACATCGAGAGGCCGGTGCATAGCGACGTCGCGAACATGACGCGATTGTTAAGTGCAAACCAGGAATCCCCCAGCGCCACACGAGTTCCCATGTTGATTGCGCCCTGTAGCGGCAGCGCGATCAGCGCAGGAATGATTAGCGACGCCGGCGTGGCGCTGGCTGTGGTACCCAGCAGCCCTGTCACCCATAGGGTTACGAGTAACAAGGCACCCAGCGTACCCTGCAAGAAGCCGATCGTGATGCAGGTCACGAAGATATCCGCCGCACGAAAACGCTTGCTGGAGATGAAGTAGGTAGCCGAGGCCCCCGAGCCGAGCATCAGAATCGGCAAAGCGAAGCCACCGATCAGCGCCAGAAACCCGTAAATACCGCGGGCGTTCGGACCCAGCACGCGCGCGACCAGGATGCTGGTCACGATGGTCAGCGGGAGCATGACCACGCGTGTGGTGAATATGCTCAGCGTGCTGCGCGCGGACGACACCTTGGGCGCTTTTGCCGCGGGCGGAGTTCCTGCCGAGGCGATGGCGTTGCTCAAGCGTGGCGTTCCTTCTGCCGTTTTTATTCTTGTCGGTCGGCGTCCGACACTGTCCAGGAAATGTGGAACGTCAGTTCGTGGCGCTCGTGGCCAACTGCGCAGCTAACCGACCGGCTAGGAACCGTTCGGTTTTTTCCATCGATTCTTCCGTGCAGCCACCGATGTGCGGAGTGATGATCAATTGCGGATGCGTTCGGGCGTACTCGACCAGCGGATGGCTCGCCATGCCCGTCGATTTTTCGTCGCACAAAACGTCCACCGCCGCGCCGGCCAACCGGCCTGACTCCAGGGCATCGAGCAGCGCCTGCTCGTCGATCAGCTCGCCGCGGGCCGTATTGATGAACCAGGCGCCGGGCCGCATGCTCTCGAACTCGCTGCGACCGAAGAAGCCGTAGGTATCGTCGCACAGATTCACGTGCAGCGAAACAATGTCCGCTTCCCGCAGCAGCTTTGCTAGCGGCACCTTCGTTAATCCAGGGGCAATGTCCTCGGGATCGACATCCGGATCCGTGACCAGCACACGCATGTCAAAGGCCTGCAAATAGCGGGCGACGATATGTCCCAGCCGGCCGTAACCGACGATGCCGGCGGTCTTGCCATACAGCTCGCGTCCTTGAAACGCGTCGCGGTCCCAATTTCCATCCCGCACGTCCGCGGCAGCCGACGGGACCTGGCGCAAAAGTG
The DNA here is from genome assembly GCA_036499395.1 of Pirellulales bacterium. NCBI lineage: Bacteria > Pseudomonadati > Planctomycetota > Planctomycetia > Pirellulales > Pirellulales bacterium. Next base: position 32,571 of record DASYDW010000019.1, on the reverse strand, counting down.
CCAACAACAGCGACACCGTCAGCTCGGCAGTGGCGCGTACATCCTTCAGGAAATCGACCTCGCCACGCAGCGAAACGATCTGAATGCCGCGTCGGGCAGCCTCGGCCTGATCGATATGATTCAGCCCCGTGGTCGGCGTCACGACGATCTTTAATTTTGGTGCAGCGTCGAAGATTTCAGCATCAATGTGATTTCGCAATCGTACCCACAGCACGTCGACGTCACGGCAAGCGGCCAGAAGCGAGGCCCGATCGAGGTCCGCTTCAACAACTTCGGCCACGCTCCGCAAGGTTCGCAAGGCAACGGGGGAAAAACCACTCGACTCGGCGATGAGGATTTTCAACCCGCTTCGCTCCCGGCGTGCGCCGCGTGATATTGCAACAAGCACTCGACAAGGAACAAATCGAACGGCACGTCGACGTTGCACGACCGCTCGGGCGGCATCAGCCAGGCACGGCAGTCGGTCCCTTTGAAGGAATTCTGATTCATCAGCACGTCACGACGCGTGACGTAAACCGAGCCGTCGCGCAGATAGAGTTTTTGCAGGTCCTGGCGGCGTTGTCCTTCGAACGATTCGGCAAACGGTGGATCCTGCACTCGTCCTTCGGGGGTGACGAACTTCATGCGTGCCGGATGTCGCTCGCCGACGTCGACGAATGAAATTACGGAATCGGCGCCGGTACGATCGAGCAGTTCGATCGCGCCATCGATATCCGAGGGCAGCCGCAGGGGGTTTGTTGGTTGCAGCGTGAAGATCGCGTCGAAATGGTCACCGGCCGCTTCCAAGCGTCGCACCACATCCTGCACGACCGGCAGCGAGGGCGTGTCGTCTTTGGCCAACTCGGCTGGCCGCATGAAGGGAACTTCCAGGCCGAGGTCGCGTCCTACCTGGGCGATTTCGTCATCGTCAGTGGAAAGAACGACCCGCGCCAAATGTTGCGATGCGTGCGCAGCATCGGCCGTGTAAGCGATCAGCGGCTTACCAGCGACGCGCGTGGTGTTTTTGCGCGGGATCCCCTTGGATCCGCCGCGCGCCGTCACGATGCCCAGGACTCGTAACATTTAGCGTGTGGTCTGCCGTTAGTCGTAGATGAAATGCAATCGCTTTTGCACATAGGGCTTCAACGAAGCCAAGCCGGTCGCGATCCGCTCCGACACATGCCCGTCGCCGTACAGTGTGCTGGGGGCGTACCGGCCGTGGGCCAGATGCTTACGCAGCGCGGCCTCGATGGCGTCCGGCGTCGGATCGGTCGGTGCCACGTGGCCGTCGTGTTCGCGCCCTTCCTGCCGGTGGCCGACGAGCACGACCGGCGTGCCGAAGTAACCGGCGTCACGGACGAAGCTGCTCGAGTTGCCGATAGCGCACGCTGTGTTGGACAACACTTTCAGATATTTTTCCGGCGTCAGGTTCGTCAGCGTTCGCATCCAGGTCGTGCTGCGTTTCTCGCGGAAGACGCGAATCGCCTTGCTGATATGGTCCGAGCCGGCGTCGATATTAGGCCACAAAAGCACGGTCTGCGTCTGTAGCCGATCGAGCGCCGTCAGCAGGGCTTCCATCTGCGCCCGCTCGCCACCGAATTCAGTGGTTGTGGGATGAAACAGGACCAGGAAGAACGGTTTCGTCACGTCGATCGTGGCACCACCGCCGCGCGAGTTCACGATCGCCGGATCGAGCGTGCGGTCCAGCGTGCGGGCAATATCGCTCGAAGGGCAGCCCGTGCCGAGGATCGTATCGGGCCGCTCACCCATGCGCACCAGGTATTCGGCCGAACGCTTCGTACTTGGGAAGTGGAAGTGGGCGAACTTGCTGATGGCGTGGCGGGCGCTTTCGTCGATCGAGCCCGACACTTCGCCCCCCTGGATATGCACGATGCACAGATTCATGTAGGCCGCGGCGATCGTGGCGGCCAGGGCTTCGTACCGGTCGCCGATCATCAACACCACGTCAGGCTTCAATCGTTGGAATTCGCTGGAGAATTCCACCATACCGAAGCCGACACTCTTGGCCATCGTCGTGGGCGTCGAGCCTTCCAGTTCCATGTAGACTTCGCCGTCGACATGAAAGCCATCGGCACGCACGACCTCGACCGGTTGCTGGAACCGTTCGAGCACCATGGTGCCGGAACAAACAACCTGCAACTGCAGGTCGGGGTGTTCGGCAATGGCGTGCATGACCGGCTTCAACCGGCCGTAATTGGCACGGTCGACGAGCACAACGCAGACTTTACGTCGCTGGGCGTTACTCAAAATCGTCCTCCGACAAAAGCGTGTCGGCCGCAATGGGGCGTTTCGTGGTCGTTCCAATCACGCTTTGAAAGCGACTGGCGGGTATGCCAGTACCTGGTTTCTTGAAGGCAATGTCTTCGGCTGTGATGCGGTAGCCGGCCGGTAAAGCGCGGGCAGCCACGACGCTCTTGCCAAAGGTGCGCCGTAGCCCGGCCAAATCGTTGGCCATCGATTCCTTGTCGATCGGGTGGGCCAGCGCTGTCTCGATGAAGCGGGTCCCGTCGACCAACTGGCGCAACTCGTCGGTCGTCAACGAGGCCGGGACGTCAGGGCCGAAGCACTCGCGCGAGAAGACAACATGCACTTCGATCAGGTTAGCTCCCAGCGTGATCGCGGACAGCCCGGCGTAAATCTTGCCAGAATGATCCGACAGACCAGCGGGGCAGCCGTAGCGGGTCCGCAACTCTTCGATAACGTTCAGCCCGGTCTTTTCCGGCGGGCAGGGGTAGGCCGTCGTGCATTGCAGCACGGCCGCTGGCGCACCCTGCTGTGTCACGCATTCCACAGCGGCGTCCATGTCGGCCCACGAGGATAGCCCGCTCGACAGCAGAACGGGGCGTCGGGTTTTGGCCATCCTTTCGAGCATCGGCAAACTGCCAACTTCGCCGGCGCCGACTTTCCAAGCCGCCATCTCGAGGCGATCCAGCAGTTCGACCGCTTCTAGCGAGAAGGCCGACGAAAGGAAGATTAAACCACGGTCGGCCGCATGTCGGGCCAGGCCGTGCCATTGGTCGGCCGTAAACTCCATCCGCTTCCAATAGTCATAACGCGTCGCGTCCTGTGGCGAGAACTTGACGCGGAATTGCTCGGATGGCGTCGATTCGGCAGCCGCGATGTGCGTCTGAAACTTGACGGCATTCGCGCCCGTCCGCGCCACGGCGTCAATATAGGCGTGCGCTGTGCCCAGGCTACCGTCGTGGGCTTGCCCGATCTCGGCGATCAGAAAGGCCGGATGACCGGCGCCGACGGGCGTGTCGCCTATGAGGAATGTCGAAGGGGAGTGCGGCACTTGCTGGGCGAGTTTCCGACGCGTAATGACGGCCGGTCTTCGTTATTGAGAATTGGCTCGCTCTGCACGAATCCTGCGTGCCGGCAGCTTGGGTTTTGTTCTACAAGGGTGTTGTGTGCCGCCGACCGATCCTGATCAGCGAGCTAATCGGCGGGTGCGCTTATCACACCAACTGCTCGAGCTGGCAATCATCCACCAGCACCGAAGCGCCTCGCTGCAAAAAATTCACCGCAACCAGCAGCCGTGTTTCGTTCGCGCGGCGAATGACGACGCCTTCCATCCCCGCAAGGGCGCCCGAGCGAATGCGAACGGCCTGGCCGGCTTCGAGCCGTGCCTCGGCGGTTAGCGGCTCGCCCGAGGCGATTAGCTTGTGAATCGCGCGCAGGTCGCGAGTCAGCTCTTTGCCGTCGGCGACTTCCAGGCAGCGCGAGACACAATTGGTCGTCATCGCCGTATGGCGCTGGGCACCATTGCCGTATAGGAACACGTAACCGCCGAACAGCGGAACATGCGAGACGCGCACCCGGCCCGAGGGGGCCCGGCTGCGCTTCGCCACGACGGGGGCATAGAACGAAGTGTCCTGGACGTGCAGTCGGCGCATCAACTGCTTTTCCTGACGTGGCAGGCTGTACAGGGCCCACCAACGCGCGTCGGCGTCGGCGGCCGCGTCGACGCGGTCGAACAGATCAGCAGGGTACAGGCTTAGTTCAGGAGCCAGGATCGGCATTAGTGGCTTTTCACAATTACTCGGGGAGTCAATTCGTCGGGTCCGACGATTCGACCGGCGAAGCTATCCGCAATTACCGATTTGTACGGTCCAAGGAAGCATGGGCTGGACGAAGCGCGATCAGTCGTCGAGAATTGGGCGTCGTGGGAGCTGGATCAGACGCGAGGTCGTGGGCGCGCACTCCGTTCCCGTGGGTGACACTCGTCCCCTAAAAAAATTGATCATCGCTCTTTTCGTACACGCTATTTCGACGCGGTCATTGGTGGCCATTGCTGACCCCGGCCGCGGCTTCGCGCAGTGCGCGAACTACAATGGTAGCTTAGATTACCGACTCGGACGTCGCCGTGTTTCCGGTACTCCCCGGTGCCCCTGAATGGATCAGGGTTCGGGCTGAGAATCGACCGCCGAGACCGGTAGTTTGCAGGCAGCATGAAGTGTTAGATTTCCAGCTTTTAGACTACACATCTGAAACAACGTTGTCGATGGTCCGCACGGCTCTTCCATGCCGTCGTAAGGCCTCGTCGTGGCCGCATTTTGCGCGCAAGACGATTGACCGGCCGCAGCCTCTACAGAGGGGATTGAGACGCTCCTTCGCGGGCGTTGCGAGCGACCAAATGAGTCTGCGCAGGTCGCCCAGCTTGGCGGCCTTTTCCGATTCGAGCCGCGGCCATCGTGCGCGGTGTACACGTAACAATCGTGAGCAACGTCCGGCATGAATCGATTGGCCCGAATGTACTGGCTGGTGCGCGCCGTTGGCTGGGAGAATGTTCCGCGCCGCACCTGGCACGTCCTCAAAGGACGGTTTGGGCTGGATAGCAGCGACCGGCTGAAGCACGAACTCGGCGACGGACATTTTGAACGCGAAATGGTCGCTGGCTACACGCCGGACATGGCGCTGGCGAACTGGCGACGTCGCGCCGAGCGATTCTTTATCGGCCCGACGCAGATCCCGCGACTGCGGCCCGCGTTACACGAGGTCGCGGATGATGCGCTGTGGCAAGAGCGCGTCGGGACGTGGGTCGAATCGTTGCCACGCGGCGAGATGCTGCTCTTTCATCATCACCGGACGAAAGTCGGTTGGCCGATCGATTTCACTCGCGACCCGCTGCATGACGTGCCGTGGCCGGCGGGAGAGACGCGGCGCGACTACCGGCAATTCGATCCCCGCCGCGCGGATATGAAGTGCGCTTGGGAACCGGCCCGCTTCCAGACTGCGCTACTACTGGCGCGGGATAGCGCGCGCAATCCGGCGTCACCGGCCGCCGAGTTGTTTTGGCAAATGGTCGCGGACTGGGACCGGCAAAACCCCTTCGCCGCCAGCGTGCAATGGGTTTGCGGACAGGAGTCGACCGTTCGGCTGTTGTCGTGGGTATTCGCGGCGTGCGCGTTCGTCGATGCGCCCGGCGCGAAGGCCGAGTCTTACCATCGGCTGACGGAATTGGCGTACCTGACGGGCCGAATCATCGAGGACAATATCGTCTATGCCCGCAGCCAGAAGAACAACCACGCGATCAGCGAGGCCATCGGCCTGTGGACATTAGGGTTGATGTTCCCCGAGTTGCGCCGGGCCAACTCATGGCGCGAATGGGGACGGCGCGTGATCTGCGAAGAGGTGGCTCGGCAGATCCAGCCCGACGGTTCGTACGTGCAGCACAGCATGAATTACCACCGCGTGATGCTGGACGATCTGCTGTGGGCCATCCATCTCGGCAGATTGCACGGCGATCGACTGCCGGAAGTACGCGCACCGCTCGCTAAATCGCTCGACTGGCTATTGGTCATGATCGAGCCCAGCACGGGGCAAGCGCCGAACTACGGCGCTAACGACGGCGCCATCATGCTGCCGCTGAGCACTTGCGATTACACCGACTATCGGCCGGTTGCGCAGGCCATGCATTACACCTTGCACGGCACGCGGGCCTTTCCGCCAGGTCCATGGGACGAGCAGATGCTGTGGCTCTGCGGGCCCGAGTCGATGACCGCGCCGGTCGCCGCTACGAACGGGCCATCCAAGGCGAAGCGGCCGGCTCATTTCGAGGCGCCGCAAGGGGGCTATTACGTCACGAGCGGGCCACGTTCGTGGTTGCTAACCCGGATTCACGCTTATCGCGATCGACCTGCGCAGGCCGACATGCTGCACGTCGATCTTTGGTACGACGGCCTGAACGTGCTGCGCGATGGCGGCAGCTATAAATATTACAGCGATCCACCGTGGCAACATTTTTTCGAATCCACGGCCGGTCATAACACCGTCGAGGTTGATGGCCAGGACCAGATGGTGCGCGGGCCGGCCTTCCTGTGGTTTCGCTGGATACAGTCCCGACACCTGGCCTATGCATTCTCGCTGGATGGCCGGGCGACGTTCATCTCTGGCGAGCATTACGGCTATCGCCGTCTGCCGGGACGGGTGGTGCATCGTCGGTCGATCTTGCGCGTGGTTGACTCCTATCTCATCGTTGACGACTTGTTGGGGTCGGGCAGCCATGAACTAGCGTTGCGCTGGAGGCTCGCTTCACTCGACTGGCAACGCGAGAACGACTCATGGCGGGCAACGTCCCGAGGGCAGGAGTTGTCGATAGCCTTGCATTTGCCCGACGGTTTTAAGATCGACTTGTGCCGCGGCGTCGAAGGGGACCAAGCCGAGGGGTGGGAGTCGGAATACTACGCCGAGCGCGTGCCGGTGCCGACATTAGTGGCCCGAGGGAACGGCACGCTGCCCGTCAGACTCGTGACGATCGTCGGCCCCACCGGGCAAGGACTCAGATTGGCCGAGGGGAGTCGACCGGTCGTTAACGGGCGACTGTCGATCGCGGGTGTCGCGGATCGCGGCCTGGCAGAAGAGATCGCCCGGCTGTCACAAGGGGCGGTCGTCGCAAGCTGAAGGATCAGCGAAACGCTGATGAATCTGTGCGGCGATTTCGGTGTCGCTGCACCGCATTTGCGGCTACTGGCAATCGGCTAGCTGTCGCTGTGCTGCGCTTCCGCATTGGCCAGCACTGGACTAATGCCAGAATCGGCATAACCAGAGCAAACCGCGTCGAGATTGCGTTGCCCCGGCACTGCCCGCTTTGTTGCCATATTCTTTCTTAGCGGCGTTCCGGCGAGGGCATATCGCCGTCTCAGCGCGACTCCCGCATCATTTACCCAGCATTTGGCCGGTTCAGTCACTTCCACGTGGTGCCATTGTGATGCAATCAAACCTGTTCATCGTTGGGATGGTGGCCGTCGGATTTCAAGTCTGGATGTTGCTGGCGGCAAGGCAACACCCCAAGCAGGACGCAAAGGGAAACATGGTCTTGCGGTATGGTTGGCACTTGCGCGCTTTTGGGTTCGCGACAGGACTGTTGATTCCCGGAATACTTGCAATACTTTTCGTTGCGGCCCCGGTACGAACGGTCTCGGACTACGTCCTAATGTCCCTCATACTCGCGTTCTTCGGCATCGGAGGTGGCTACTATTTTATTGAATCGATGGCTCTTCGAATCACCGTTAGCCCGGAGGGGATCGAAAGCATTTCTCCCTGGCGCAAGCCCCGCTTTATTCGCTGGACCGATATTCAAGAAATCGTCTACTCCAAGTCGAATGGGTTGGTCATCGTCATCGGCGCTCTTGGTGAAAAAATCCGTGTATCGCTCGCGGTGATCGGCATTCGGGACTTCTTGCAAGAGATCCAGTCGCGCGTTCCCGAGAGCCGATGCGGAAAGGCATCCGAAGTTCTGCAATGGTTTCCGCGTCAAGACGCGAAGCCGCTGTAGATTTGCGCCGGGATGTCTCCCGTCAGGATAAGCATCGTTGCTTTCGCGATGCCGACGGGCTTTCCGGCCGGCCGAGCGACGACGCCGGGATATCGAAGCAAGCATGCTTATTCCGCCGGTGGCGGAAAAAGCATGGCGCGGTGGTGGTGCGCCGAGATGAGTGCGCCTTGAATAGACGCCGCGACTGCTACACCGAGAGCTGTACGCGCGAATGTTCGGCCGCGGCTTCTTCGGCGGCGAACGACGCTTCGGTGACGTTCCACAGTTCGGCGGGCGGAATCAGCGGGGGCCCGCCCGAGGCGACGCGGTCGATGAACGACGAGATCTCGGCGTGATGCCCCTTATCCTGGCGGAACAGGTTGTAGCGCTTGAAACCTGACCAGCCGAGTCCGCGCAAGCGGCGGAAGTTATCGAGTTCGAGCACGCGTCCCTGGCAGAAGATCGTGAGCGTTTCTTTGGGAAACGCCCGATGACCGCCGGTCAGGTAATGCAGGTTCGCGATCGAACCATCGGCCAGCGACATCGAGATCGACATGTTGTCTTTCTGAGGCTGCGCGCTGCCGACGCCGCCGGCCGTGATGGATTGCACCGCCACGACGGGTGAACCGGCCAGGAAGCTCAAGAAGTCGATCCAGTGGCAGCCTTCGCCGATGATGCGGCCACCGCCGACATGCGGGTCATGCATCCAATGGGTGCGTGGCACGTCGCCGGCGTTCACCAGCATGTTCATGACCGCGGGTTGCGATCGCGAAGACAGCAATTGGCGCATTTTCAAAGCGTGCGGTGAAAAGCGCCGATTGAATCCGACCATCAGTTGCAGGCCGCGGCTCGCGGCAAACGCTTCTTGCACGCGGTGCAGTTCGCCACGGCTGATCGCCAACGGCTTCTCGACAAACACGTGCTTGCCCGCGGCCAGCGCCTCGACGACCATCGACGCGTGCAGGTTGTGCCGCGCCGTGATGAAGACGCAGTTGATGTCCTTGTCGGCCAGAATCGTGCGGTAGTCGGTCGTGCTGGCTTCGAAGCCGAATTTGCGCGCCGCGTGGGCCGCCGTGACGCCGCCGGCGCTGGCGATCGTGGCCAGGCGCGCCTTGGTTTTGGCCAGGACGGGCAGCACCATCCGCTTCGTAAAATTGCCCGCTCCGATAACGCCCACCGTAACCTGGGCCGTGGCGGTTGAGGGGGTTACGACGGTCGGAGTACGCACCACGCGCCCGGCAACCGGCGGCACCTGGGGATAGTCGAGCACGATGCCCAACTGCCCGCGGTCGGCCGAGAGCAGTTCGTAGGCTTTGGCCGCTTCGGCGTGCGTGATCCGTTTGGTGATAAGCGGGGCGACGTTCAGCCGGCCCGATGCCATCAGTTCGAGCACCGCTTCGATGTTGCGCTGCTCGGTCCAGCGGACGAAGGCGTACGGGTAATCGAGTCCCTGATCTTCGTACTGGGCGTCGTAGCGGCCGGGTCCATACGAGCAGGAGACCTGGAACGACAGTTCTTTCTCGTAGAACTCCGAGCGATTCAGTTCCATATTCACGACACCCACCAGCACGATGCGCCCGCGCTTGCGCGACATGCGGGCTGCCTGGCTGAGAATATCGTCGTCACGGGCTGACGCCGTCACCAGGACGCCATCCACACCGTGCCCCGAGGTCTGTGCCAGGGCCGCGGCGACGGGATCGCCTGCCACGTCGACGGGAATGGCGCCGAACGTGCGCGCCATTTCGCGACGGCTGGGATCGGGATCGATGCCCAGGACGCGGGCACCACTGCCGGCGAGCATTTGCACGGCCAACAAGCCGATCAAGCCCAGGCCGAAAACGGCCACGGTATCGCCGATCTCGGGGCGCAACAGGCGGATGCCTTGCAACCCGATCGATCCCAGGACCGCGAAGCTGGCCGTGTCATCGCTGACGCCGGCGGGAATCTTGGCGCACAAGTTAATCGGACGACTGACCATCTCGGCATGACCGCCGTTACTGGCCACACGGTCGCCGGCGGCGAATTGGGTGACGCCGGGGCCGACTTCGACCACGATGCCCGCGTTCGAGTAGCCCAGCGGCATCGGCTCGTCGAGCTTGGCGAAGACCGATTCCATCGTAGGCATCAGCCCTTCGGTGCGGATCTTGTCCCACACCTGCTTAACGCGTTCGGGGCTTTGGCGAGCCTTGGACAACAGGCCGGCCTGACCGAACTCGACCAGGGCCCGCTCGGTCCCTGCCGAAATCAGGCTGGCGCGCGTTTGTATCAACAGGTGCCCACGTCCCGCGGCGGGACAGGGGACCTCGAGCAACTCGAGCACGCCCGAACCGAAATTTTGCACGACTTGCTTCACGACGATCTCTGTGGTGTGGAGTCGCGTTGGAAAACTAGAAAGCGATCCGCGGTCAGTATGTCGACGTTAGCGCCAAAGTCCGCGCGTATCGACGACAACCTTTTCCTGCAAAGTCTTTTTGGGAATGTCGCGGAACTGGCGATGGTCCGTCAGCAATACCAGCACCTGGCTCTGCTGCACGACGTCCGACAGGGCATGCAGCGGAAACTCAGTGAATCGTTTCGGCGAAACGTAAGGATCGCAGGCCAGCACTTCACCCAGGTTCAACTTGAGCAAGTCGCGCACGATCTCGAGCGACGGGCTCTCCCGCAAGTCGTCAACGTCCGCTTTGTAGGTCAGGCCAAGGCAGCCAATCTTCGGCGCGTGAAACTGTCGCGCCAGCTTAGCCACGTGTTCGACCACGTGATGCGGCTTGGCATCGTTCACCTCGCGGGCCGTGCGGATCAGCGGCGTGAATTGCGGCGCCGTGTGTACGAGGAACCAGGGGTCAACGCTGATGCAGTGACCGCCAACGCCTGGCCCGGGGCTGAGGATGTTCACACGCGGGTGACGATTGGCCAGCGAGATCAATTCCCATGGATCGATTTCGAGGTAATCGGCCAGAATCGAAAGTTCGTTGGCAAAGGCGATGTTCACGTCGCGGTAGGCGTTCTCGACCAGCTTGGTCACTTCGGCCGTCTTGGCGCTGGTGGCGAAGATCTCGCCGTTGACGAACGTCTGGTAGAACTCTTTGGTTACCCGGGCGCACGTCGGCGTAATGCCGCCCACGACGCGGTCGTTCTGCACCGCTTCCAGCAAGATACGCCCCGGCAGCACGCGCTCGGGACAATGCGCGATGAAAACGTCACGGCCCGGCACCATACCGTCCGGGACGGCGTGACGCAGCACGATCTCGTCCGTGGTCAGCGGCGGGCTGGTGGATTCGAGGATGATCAGGTTGCCAGGCCGGACGTGCGGCCGGATGGCATGGCAGGCTTGCTCGACGAAGCTGAGGTCCGGCGAGTGATCCGGATTGATCGGCGTGGGAACGCAGATAAAGAAAATATCGGCCGGCTGCGGTTCGAGGCCGGCCTTCAACTGGCCGCTGTTCACGGCCGAGCGCACGAGGATGTCGAGATCCGGTTCCTCGATATGAATCTGGCCACGATTGATCGTATCGACGACGTCGGGACGCACGTCAACGCCGTGGACGTGGTACCCCTTGTTGGCCAGGATGCTGGCCGTGGGAAGGCCGATATAGCCGAGCCCCATGACGCAGACCTTGGACTTACCCGGGGCGAACATCCGGCCGCTGTGGGCCAGACCACTTCCTTCTGAACTCATTGATTCCAACCTTGCTCGAGCATGATGTCCACGATGCGGCGTGCTGCCTGACCGTCGCCGTACGGATTGTTATCGAGTTGTCGTCGAGCATATTCGTTGGGATCGGACAGCAGTCGGCTGACCGACTCGACGATTCGCGTCACGTTGGTGCCGACGAGTTCGACGGCGCCGGCCTCGAGCGCTTCGGGACGCTCGGTCGTATCACGCATCACCAGAATGGGCTTGCGCAACGACGGAGCTTCCTCTTGCACGCCGCCCGAGTCGGTGAGGATGACCGTGCTACGGTCCATCAGCCACACGAACTCGGGGTAGGGGGCCGGCTCGGTCAAGTGTACGTTAGGCTTGTCCCCCAACAACTTGCGGACCGGTTCCTGGACGTTGGGGTTCAAATGTACCGGATAAAGGAACTGCACGTCCGCGAACCGCGTGGCCAGAGTGGCGATGGCCTGGCAAATATCCTGGAAACCCTGGCCGAAATTCTCGCGCCGGTGCCCGGTGATCAGCACCATCCGGCTGTCCCCCAGGCGAGCATATTTATCGCGCCAGCGGGCGTCGCCGGCTCGCTCGCGCTCGACCGCCCATAGCAGAGCGTCGATCACGGTGTTGCCCGTGACGAAAATGCTGCTGTCGGGAACGTGCTCGGCGCGAAGATTCTCGGCCGATCGTTCGGTGGGGGCACAATGCACCGCGGTGACGATGCCGGCCACACGGCGATTCATCTCCTCGGGCCAGGGAGCCTGCAGATTGCCGGTGCGCAAGCCAGCTTCAACGTGTACGAAAGGAATGCGGCGATAAAACGACGCCAATGAAGCGACCATCACGGTCGTGGTGTCACCCTGGGCGACGACGCAGTCAGGCGTAAAGCGGGCGAGCGCCCCGTCGATGCCTTGAAAGCAGCGGGCAGTTAGCTCGGCCAACGATTGATTCGGTTGCATCAGCGCCAGGTCGAGATCGGCTTGGATGCCGAAATAGTCGGTCACTTGCGCCAGCATCTCGCGATGCTGTCCGGTGAGGCAGACGATCGGCGCAATTTGGTCGGGCCGGCGCAGACACTCATGTACGACCGGCGCCATTTTGATGGCTTCGGGTCGGGTGCCGAAAATCAGGAGAGGGCGGAGTGGGCGCACGCTATACCCTATGTGCCGGCACGCCCAAGACGGTATCGCCGGCGGCGACGTGCCGCAGCACCATGCTACCGGCGCCCACACGCGCGAAAGCACCGACGTGGCCACGCGGGAGAACCACGGCGTGTGAGCCCATGAAGACCGCCTCTTCGATAATGACCGCGCCGGTGATGTCGGCGTGGCTGTTGAGCGTGGAATACGACCCGATCTGCGAGTCGTGGCCGACGGTGACCTTCAAGTTCAAATGCACATGGTCGCCGATCGTGACGTTCGTGGTCAGCACGGTGCCCGGGCAAAGGATCGAGCCGGCGCCGATCTTGCAATGCGAGCCGACGATGGCAGTGGGATGAATGATCGTGGCGAATTGCACACGGCCGGCCAGCTTCTGCACGATCTGCATCTTCACCCGTGGCTCGCAGATCGCGACGAAGGCCCGGTCGTCGGGCCCGAAGTGCTGCTGGTCGACGGTGCCGACGACGCTCAGGTCGCAGGGAAAATCACCGAGCGCGTGCGGGTTGTCGTCCAAAAAGCCAGCGAGTTGCCAGTCCTTCTCGGCTTCGCAAAAATCGCGCGCCCAGGCCGCGACCTCGCGGCCGAAGCCCCCTGCGCCGGCGATGAACAATCGCTTCATTCCCATAGCCTCTACCTTACTGGGCCGAGTAGCCCCCGTCGACCGTCAGGCATGTTCCGGTAATCCAGCGTGCCGCATCTCCCAGCAGAAACACGATCGAGAGCGCAACGTCCTCCGCTTGCCCCAGGCCGAGCGGATGTTTACTGCGAATCGCTTGAACCTGATCCTCGGCCAGCGCTGCCAGGTACTTTTGTGACATTTCGGTTTCGACGACTCCGGGCAATACGGCATTGACCCGAATCCTGGCCGTGGCCAGTTCCAAGGCCCCGGCCTGCACCAGACCCGTGAGAGCCGATTTCGACGAACAGTACGCAGCGAGCCCGGCCGCACCCAGGACACTCATCACCGATCCGACCAGAACGACCGAGGCTCCGTTCGGATCGGCGACCTTTCGTTTCGCCACGGCCGCGAGGATCGCCGCAGCACTCAAAGCGTTAGTGCGGTATTGAGAGAGGAAGTCCTCGGCCTTGGCGATCCGCAGCGGCGTAACGCGTTGCACGCCGGCCGAATGAACGATGCCTCCGAGCGGACCACCCTCGGCAGCGATGGTTTCAATGGTGCGCGTCAGAGCGTCAGCGTCGTCGACGTCGATCGTGCGATGCGAATGCCCGGAACCAGCGAGCGAGGTGACGGTCTCTTGCAGCCTCTCTTCGTTCCGGCCCAGGCAGACGACTGTCGCGCCAAGTTCGGCACATTTCACGGCGGTGGCGCGTCCGATGCCCGAGGAGGCGCCGGTGATGATCACGCGCCTTCCTGGCAACTGGAACGGATTGCTGGTCATGGGTGCCAAGGAATGATCGGGCGATCGCATCTGCGCTATGTGCAGCGCTTAATGTTGCGCCTTGCCGTTGATCAATTGCAGCAGGTCGCCGACTCGCTGGCATTTGCGCAACGCGTCGACATTGATTCGCTGGTTGAAGCACTCGTCGATGAGCGCGATCACCGATAGTTGGCCAACGGAGTCCCAGCCTTCGAGGTCGGCCAGTACCGTGGCTTCTTGGACCGTGGCCTCGTCCTCGTTCAAGGCCTCGGCCAACCGGCGAACGAACTCGTTGTTGGTAGCCGCCATAGTTTCCTCGTTACCGACTAGAGCGCCGGCGAAACGGCTGCGCCCCACACTGGCAGTGTGTCGAACTTATTAGTCTACAGTAAGATACGAGCGAAATCGCGCCGCCGCGACCGATGTATATCTCGGGCAAGCACAACTGTTGCATTGGTATTAATCGGCCACCGTGACCAGAGGGGGCAGGCACATGGGCCCACCGTGCAGAACCGTCGCTCCCCAGGCAAAACCCGCACCGAAGCCCGCCAACAGCAGCCGGCGCGACTGCTGCGCTAAGGTTTCGCGCAGCTCGGTCGTGATCGCCAGCGGGATCGAGGCCGAGCCGGTGTTGCCGTAGTTCGTCAGGCCGACAGCCACGCGGTCCGTCGGAAGCCGCAGACGTTTCGTCAAATGGCCGAGCATGAAGCGGTTCGCCTGGTGAAAGACGAAATTGTCGATGTCGGCCACCGTCATTTCGGCTGATGTAAGAACGGATTGTATGAGTCGTGGTACTTCGCGCAGGACTAACGTGAAAACTTCACCGCCGTCCATGAACAGATCTTCGTCGCTACGAAAATTGCCGCCGGCCCGCTCGGTGCGCTCGCTACTTTGTGCGGAATGCGGTTGACGAAACGCGCCGCCCGGCACCATCAGGCAGCTACGGCCGGCTCCGTCGACGCCCAACTCGAATTGCATCGCAGCAGCGTCCGCGTCGAATTCCAGCGCCGTCGCGGTTCCCGCGTCGCCGAATAAACTGGTGATGGTGCGATCGCGCGGCGAAACCAACCGGCTGGTCGTATCACCGACCAACAGCAGCAATCGACGGCATCCGCCACGCACCAGGTGCCCACCAATCCACAGCCCGTAGATGTAGCCGGCGCAACCTTGATTCACGTCGAATGCCGCACAGCCGCGCGACAACCCCAGTCGATCTTGCAGCACGCAGGCCGTGGCGGGCATGAAGTAGTCGGGCGTTTGCGTCACGAAGATCAACGCATCGATCGAATCGCGCTGCCAATCCAGTTCGGCGAGTAACCGCTCGGCCGCGGCATGGCATAGGTCCGACGTGCAGGTGTTCCCGTTCACCACGTGACGTTGCTGCACGCCGATGTTTTGGCTGATGCGTTCGATCTCAGTCTGGCCGAAGATCTGCGCATCGTCGGCCAGAGTCAGCACCCGCTGCGGGACAGCGCTGGCGATGCCCGCGATGCGTACCTGGTTGAGGCGTCCGCTGGCCATTTACGGGGTCCTCTCGCCGGATGTTAGCGGGGCTTTTGCGGTATCGCTTTGACCGTGCGGTCGCATCTTCTTAAACCGGCCGCCGTGCTGGGCATCGTCGACAACGCGAACTTTGACCGGAACCTTGAACAGCTCCAGCCGCTGGCGGCAGTGCTGTTTCAGGCGGCGCACGAATTCGGCCGGCGGCTCCTCGGCACGCAGCGACACATTCGCACAAACGATCTGGCCCGTAATCGCGTTCCTTTCGCCGTAGACGGCCGCGTCGCTGACGCCGGGAATTTCTTGAATGATCCCTTCGACTTCGGCCGGATAAACCTTTTGACCGCCGACGTTGATGATTTCGCTTTTCCGGCCCAGGATCCGCAAGTATTCGCCGTCGACTTCCACTTCGTCGCCGGTGATGAACCAACCGTCGGCCGTGAAGGGGCTGGGAGCGTTCAAATATCCGAGCATGCTGGAGCGGGCTTTAATTTCCAGGATGCCGTCGACGACGCGCGTTTCGAATCCCTCGCCGCCGATTTTGACCCACAACGAGTCCGAGCTTTTCGATTTCGAGCGCAGAATTCCCACCTCCGACAAGCCGTACGTCTGTACGAGCTGGATCGTGGGGAATAACGCGTGGAATCGTTGCAGCGTGCTTTCCGGCATCGGCTCGGTGCCGTAGGTCACGGTACGGAGCGAACTGGTGTCATGGCGAGAATAAGCCTCGCTCATCAGCACCATGTTCAAAAACGTAGGCGAGGTCGGCAGCAGTTCGACGCGGTGGCGCTCGACGGCGCCCAGCACACCGTCCGGCGTGCGGTCTTGCACGGTGACCAGGCAGCCGTGATTCGACAGCGTGTAGAGCATCGTGTTGATGCCGCCGATGTGGTCGTACAGCAGGAACGAAATGGTCCGCAACCGATGTCGAGGAACGTGGAATTTTTCGAGGATGCCCAGCATGTCATGCACGGCGGCTTTGCTCTTGCCGGTTGACCCCGACGAGAAGAGGACCAGCCCGGGATGCCCCAGGGTGCGAAGCCGCTGGTAGTACTCGTGCTGCGCGGCAGTCTCACGCTTTGTCGCAGTGGCCTGATCGTGTGAGTCGATATTGACGATCCATTCCACCTCGGCCGTGTCGAGCAATTCGGCGCGCTGGGCGGCCAGGCTCGACGTCAGGGGGACGAGTATCGTGCCACGCTCGAGCAAGGCCAGGAACAGCGCGACGGCATTGGGCGAGAAATCGGCTTCGATGGCCACCACGGCGCCTGCGGGAATCTGCCACGCCCGCAGCTCGGCACGCCAATGTTCGACGCGCGCCAGCAACCACGAGTAGGGATAAGTCTGCTCGCGCCAAACGATGGCATCCGCCGCCGGATCGGTCGCGAAGGCATCGAGCAGGAATTGCAGGGACATTAAACGCCGCCGAGGAAGATGGTTTGACCCGTGATGAAATCGCTGTCGGCGCGGAGGAAGAAATCAACCACGTTAATCACGTCGCGGATCTCGCCGAAACGGCGGATCGCCTGGCGGGCGATCAAGTGGTCCATCTTTTCCTTGGGGACCGAGGCAATCAGATCCGTGGGAATGGGCGTGGGCCCGACGGCGTTGACGGTGATGCCGAAATCCGCCAGCTCACGCGCCAGAATTTGTGTCAACGAAATCACCGCGGCCTTCGAGGCGGCGTAGATCGCTTCACCTTCGAGTCGCAGCGGCGTCGCCACGGTGGCGAAGTTCACGATGCGGCCAAACCGTTTGCGCTGCATGAGCTTGGCCGCTTCCCGGCAGAACAGGAACGGCGCCACTACGTTCGTGTGCAATACGTCGAGCACGGTGCTGAGCGGTGTCGTCAATACGTGGTTCATGCTGGCTATGCCGGCATTGTTCACCAGCGCATCCAGGCGGCCATGCCGGCTGCGGATCTCGGCGAACATGCGCTTCACGGCCGGTTCGTCTGTGACATCCAGGGAAAAATGGTGGTAATTCTCCGGCAGGCCGGTTACGTCGCGTCGGCTGCAACCGACGACAACGTAGTCGTGGGCCGCATAGTGTTCGGCCAGGCCCCGGCCGATGCCCTTGCGCGTGCCCGTAATTAGTAACACCGGTCGATCAGGCATGGGCCGCGCGATTCAAAAGGTCGGCGACGTAGTCGCGCAGGGTATGCACGCTGCGAAAGGGGCTACGGCTGTACGACATGGCCTTTTCATCGGCCAGCGTCAAACTGACGCCAAATTCGTCTTCGATGCGCTGCTCGAGCGCCACGACCAGGTTGACCAGGCCGAACGAGTCCAGTGCGCCCGCTTTACCAAGCAGGATGGCGTCGTCTTCACGAGGAATGCGCGCGTCGGCGGGCAACAGTTCGTTGACCTCGTCGATGGCATCCCAAATCAGCGTCGTGATTCGGTCCAAATCGTGACTCAAAGCTCTTGTTCCTTCCACTCAATCCGACATTATTCGAACGTGTGCCGACCCGAGAGACGGTTCGCTCTTGAAGCGTAGCTCGCGATCGTCCAATCCGGACCCTGCCGGACGGGCGTTTCGCGGTGATTTCGAGGCTCGTCGTTACCGATAATCGACCCCGGAGGGAAGCGGCTTGTTCTCGATCGACTTGATGATTCGCGCCGGGCAGCCGACGGCGACGACGCGATCCGGCAGGTCCGCCGTGACCGCGGCTCCTGCGCCTACTGTGGTCCAGCAGCCAACCCGGATTCCGGACATCGCCACCGAACCGATGCCGAAAAAAGTGCCAGCGCCGACGTGGACGCCGCTTGCCAAATCAACGCCGGGGGCCAAATGGACATACTCTTCCAGCACGCAATCGTGCGACACCGTGGCATTGGCGTTGAGAATCACATGCGGTCCAATCTTCGCGTCGGCCTGAACTACGACGCCCGCGAACGCTACGGTGCCGGGGCTGATTTCCGCGGTCGGATCGATGACGGCCGTCGTGTGAATCAGGGTTCCCCATTCCAGCGGCAAACGCTCGACGAACGCCTTGCGCGTCGTGCCGTCGGCAATGGCCACGATGACCGGAATTCGCGGCGCATCGAGGATCCGATTGATCGGTCCGAAGATGGGAACTCCCAGGATCCCCTTTCCCCACTTCGACTCGTCGTCGTCGTAGATCGCGCGAACGTCATACCCGGAAATCTTGGCCGCTCCGACCACGGCCTTGGCGTGCCCTCCGGCGCCGATGACGAGAATCGTTCCAGGAGATTTCGACGCGGAACTCATGAACTAACTTCGCAGCGGGACATTAACGCCCAACGCTCGCAGTTCTTCACCGTGGTGGTCCGGACAGAGGCAGAATAAGTTGTTGCGCAATTTGCGCTCGGTTTCGATGACTCGTAAATCTTCGCGGAAGGCGACATATCCCGCATCGACCAGCACGGGCCACACCAGGTCCGCCCGACGTGTCACCTCGATCATCAATTTCGGGTGGTATTGGGCCAGTGTTCCCAACATTCCTTTTAGCACTTCGGGCTCGAAGCCTTCGACATCGATTTTGATCAGGTCCGGTTTTACGCCATGCTCGGCCGCATAGTCGTCGAAACGGACCAACTCGACCGGCACCGACTCGCACAATTTGTCCGGATTGAAGCCCTCGAGCGTGGCGTTCCCTTTCAACAGGGGAGAATTCTCGACGAAGGTGTTGTTCAACCCAGTGAGTTGCTCGACAAACATGATCCGTTCGGTCTGGACGTCCCCGACACCCTTGGGAATGAGCGTGATGTTGGCTTTGCCGCGCAGGTTTTGCTCAGTGTATTTGAGGTTATTCGGGCCTGGTTCGAACACGTAGACATGCCCTGGACCGACCAGCTTCGCCAGCCACAACGACACGTAACCAATATGCCCGCCCACCTCGACGACGGTTTCGCCCGGGCGGATCAGACGCTCGAGCATTTCCATGATCCAGCGTTCGCGCTCGCGGCCGTGAAACCAATAGCCCTTGTGGCGGAACGAATGCAAACGCACCGGATCACCGGTCCAGTGATGCCGAATCGTGATGTCCCCCGGGTTCAGGCGCGAGAACAGGGCCATCGCTGGCCGGCGGAGGAATCGTACGAGGTGCAATTTCATGCGGATCGCAGTGAAGTGTCGTGGACGAGCGAAGATTACCCGCGATAGACCGGAAAGAACTCGGTGTTGGGGGCGGCGGTTTCCAGGCCGCGGCGGCGCTCCTCGAGGAGCATGTATTGATCGGTCGAGAAGATGAATTGCCAGGTGTAGAACGAATGACGGCTGGACGAGAATCCGGCCTTGAATTCGAAGACCGAATCCTCTTTGGCGCCGAAGCCGCCCCCCAAATGAAAAGCGTCGTTGCCGCGCGCCTTGGCCCAGGTGCGCGCGTAATCGAGCATCAGCTTGCTGGGCCGCAGTTGGATCGCCGAGTTGAATGTGCCGCTCAAATGGTACTGCACGATGCCGCAGCACTCGGTCAGCAGGGCACCGCTCAGCAGTTCCCCGCCGCCGCCACGCACCAGGCACAGCGACATTTGTTCCCCCATCACTTCTTTCAGCGTTCGAAAGTAAGACGCCGGAAAGTAGTAATAGGGCGAGGCCCGCGTGCGATCCATGGTCTCTTTGTACATCTCGAGAAAAGCATCGAGATTGGCGTCGAAGTCCTCGATGGCCGCGGTCATGCCGCTGCGCCGGGACTTCGAGATATTGCGGCGAT
Source organism: Pirellulales bacterium (assembly GCA_036499395.1). Lineage (NCBI taxonomy): Bacteria > Pseudomonadati > Planctomycetota > Planctomycetia > Pirellulales > Pirellulales bacterium. Next base: position 12,446 of record DASYDW010000019.1, on the reverse strand, counting down.
GATCGGCGCGCGTCTGCCCCCACATCTCTTCGAGCGATAGGCGCAAGTCGACCGAGACGGTGCGGCCGCGTTCGACGATCTGACCGCCCGAGGCGGGGATGTCGCTGCCGACATTCAACAGCGGGTGCAGGCGGATGAACCCGCTCACGCAGCCACGCTGTTGCATCAGCCGATGCCATTCGCCGATTGCCGCGCGGTGGAAGGCCTCGTCACCGCTGAACAGTGGGCCGGGGTAACCGTACGGCGAGACAATGTCGAAGAGTGTGCTTCCCTCGTTTCCCAACCAGGGAATATAGGAAAGCGGCCGCACGATGTACGGCAGAAAGAAGTAATTCTCGGCCGAACGGACCAGCGCCGCCTCGGGCTGGCCTCCGTCGAAGGGGGCCGTCATGCGCGCATAGCCGGGCAGATGATAAAAGTCGTGCGGGACAGTCTTGAGGAACTGGCCCCACTCCTCGCTATCCGGCGTCAAGAACGTCAAGTTCATCGACGGTTTCTCGTGCATTCCCTGTTGAAGAGAAGCCGTGGGAACGATGTTGACGGAATCGCTAAACACGGGCGATTGCTCGAGAAGATATTGCGCACCGCAGCGCAGAAACGTGCCGCGCTCCGGCCGTTTCGATCGGTAGCACACCCAGCCCGCCTGCCAATAAAGCCGATCGCGTCAACCGATGCGATCCATGGCTTTGACATTTCAAGCCGAATAGCCAATCCTCGCGGAATCCCGAACAGTCCCGACGAGCCCCACTGCCCCGATCAGAGGCCCTCAACCTAAGAGGCCAACTCTTCGCCCTCGCCCCGTTTCGGCCCCTGCTTCCGAATTTCCCTACTCATCGTCAGCATATAACTAATCGCCCGAGGCCGGCGTTGCAACGCGGGGGAGGGCTACTTACGTAGTTGTAACTCTTTCGTTCCCTCAAACTCCGGCATCGTGGCGTGTCCGCTAGCGCTGACACCGACCCCTAAAACCGTTTTCAGCACCGTCAACCAGAGCGTTTTTAGATCGAGCCAAAAACTCAGGTGGTCGACATACCACACGTCGAGCTCGAATTTTCTTTCCCACGAAATGTCGTTGCGACCGTTCACTTGGGCCCAGCCAGTGATGCCGGGCAAACAATCGTGCCGGCGAAACTGCTCGGCGCTGTATCGCCCCAAGTAGCGCATCATCAGGGGGCGTGGACCGACCAGGCTCATGTCCCCGCGCACCACGTTCCAAAGTTGCGGCAGCTCGTCCAGGCTCGTGCGACGCAGGAAGATGCCGAAGGCGGGCAATCGCTCGGCATCCGGCAATAGATTGCCAGCGGCGTCGCGGGTGTCGACCATCGTGCGAAACTTGTACACCTCGAAAGGAGTGCCGTTCTGTCCGGGGCGCTCCTGACGGAAAATGACCGGCGCTCCCAACCGCCAGCGCACGGCCAGAGCCGTGAGCGCGATGATCGGAGAAAACACGACGAGCGCCGGCACGGCGACCGCCAGATCAAACGCACGTTTCCCGAACTTCCGGTACAGGCGGTTCATGATCCGTTTGCGGGACGTTCGTCAAACGCTCCAACAGGCGGACAAAGTCCTGCGCTTGGCGATGACGATTGAAATTCTCGACGACATACCGGCGCGCAGCCAAGCCCATCGCCTGACAACGTTCGCGATCGTCGCACAAGGACTGGATCGCCGCGGCCAGGGCGCGGTCGTTCCCCGGTTCGACAAATACGCCGCCCCCTGCCGCTTCGACCACCTGGCGAATCACGCCGTCGATGGCCAGCACCGTCGGCCGGCCGGCGGCCATGTAGTCGAACACCTTGTTGGGGTACGTCGTGCGGAACATCGGGATGTTCTTGAGCGTCGCCAGGCAAATGTTCGAGCCGGCGAGCACGGCACGCATCTCGGCCTTGGAACGCGAACCGGCAAATTTCAAATTGCCCAGCTCCAGCTCCTTAGCCTTGGCCTCAAGCTGCGGGCGATCCTTGCCTTCGCCCACCAGCAGGAAGCGGACGCGGGTCTCGGTCCGCAGGCGGGCCGCGGCGCGGAGGATGGTCTCGATGTCATTGGCCATGCCCAGGGCGCCGGCATAGGTGACGACGAACTTGTCCGTGACCCCCATCTCTTCGCGAAAGAACTTGCCGTCGGCCTCGGGTGTGAACATGTCGGGGTCGACACCATTGGCGATAACGGTGATTTTCGCGTCCGGCACGCCCTTGGCGAGCAGATAGTCGCGATAGGCGGGGGAATTGACCAGCAAATGCGTGGCCCGCCGATAGAGGAAGACTTCCACCCAGCGGGCGAGTTTGATGATGATCGGATTCTTCAGCAGGCCGATATCGATGGCAAACTCGGGCCACAGGTCGCGAATTTCCAAGAGCAAAGGGCGACGGCGGATCGCCGACACCAGCCACGCGCTGAGCGCTTGGAACAACGGAGGTGACGTCCCCATCACCAGGTCGATATCCTTGGCACGTAAAGCGGCCCACACCGACGTGAACATAAAGCTCACCAGCGCCACGACGCGCCAGGCGAAGCTGCGATGCAGCGAGGGATAGGTGTAGGCCCTCAGGACGCGAATGCCGTCTATTCGTTGCTCGACGACCAGGCCGCGCCCTTCGACCACACGTTTGCCCGACGCGTAGTTCATCGTACTGGCGACGATCGTGCAATCGTGCCCAGCGCGTACCAAGTGCGAAGCCAGCTCGTAGTGGCGCGTACCGCCGGGCTCGGAGGGCCCGGCAAAGTATTGGTGAATCAACAGCAGACGCATGCGCGGGCGAGTTACCGAAGAGATGACCGACAGGAGCGGAACGGAAAGTTGTGAAGCGGTCGCAACACAGCCAGCGGCGATCGCCTAGCCGCCGATGGGTAGCCGAGCGACGGACTACTGGATCCGGCAGCACACCAGAGGCTATTGCGAGGCAATCACCCGCACAAGTTCGTGCGCCCAATTGTCGCGAACGACGGATTTCTTCTCGCTAAGGAACTTTACGTTCGAGTAGCGGGAATCGGCGTAGTCCGAAATGTCACCGTTCGCGATGGCGTCCAACACTTGTTGAATGCCCTGCCGGACGGTCCATTGCGGCGTGAAGCCGAGCTGGTTGCGGATCTTGTTGAAGTTGACGCGATAGTTGCGTTTGTCGGCGTCGTTGGAATTGACGAGCAGCTCGGCCGAGAAGACATTCTCATGCACCATTTCGCCGATTTGCTGAATGGTGTAATTCTGATCGTTCGATCCCACGTTGAAGATCTGGCTGCCGACGATTTCCTCTGGCGCTTCTAGCACCGTTGCCACGGCCAGGGCCGCGTCGTCGACGTGTACGAAGGGACGCCACTGATCACCACCGAAGACCGTGATCTTGCCTTCCAGCTTGGCCTTGGCCGTGAGCAGATTTACGACCAGGTCGAACCGTGTCCGGCCCGATAGGCCGTAAATGGTCGAGAACCGCAGAATCGTGGGTTTGAAGCTGTCGTTGGTCATGGACAACAGCACGCGCTCCGATGCCAGCTTCGTATGGCCGTAGAGCGAAATTGGTTTGACGATGCTTCGCTCGTCCAGCATCTCGTCCGTGGCGCCGTAGACCGAACAGGTGCTGGCGAACACCATCCGTTGCACGCCCGATGCCTTGGCCAGCTCAGCAATCATGCGGGTGGCCGTCAGGTTGACCTCGATCGTCAACTCTTCGTCCAGATTGCAAGCCGGATCGCCGACGATCGCGCCCAGGTGAACCACCGAGTCGACGTCGCGCAACGCATCAGCCACTTGTTCGACGTGGCGGAAATCGCCGCGGCGAACTTCCAAGCGCGGATGATTGATGACCTGCTGGATCGGATCATCGCCGAAGATCAGCAGATCGAGCAGGCGAACGTGATAGCCCTTATCGAGCAACTTTGGCAGCAAGGCCGACCCGATGTAACCCCCGCCACCGATGACCAGCACCCGGCGTTCGCCCACCTGCTTCTTGACCAGGGCATCCCGCTCGGGGCTGACGATCGTCGCCCACAGGGTCGTCCAGATGCGCGAACCGACCAGCAGCACCACGCTGAACAGCCACGACATCACCAGAGCAGACCGTGGCAACGTAAATCCAGCACCGCTGAACAGATACGACAGCGAGGCAAAGATCAAAAATCCGAGCGTCGCGCCCTGGGCGACAATTAATGCCTTGTAGCGACTCTGATACGCGCGGCCGTACGTGTAAAAGCCGCTGATGTAAAAGACAACCAAACAGACCAAGGTCAGCGGCCATACCGACGTGCAGAAATGGCTGAACAATCGCCAGAAGTCGGCCGCGTTATCGACGGGCGTGCGGGCATTACCGGAGACCACGAGCCACACCAATCGCAGTCCGAGTGCCGCGGCAACGGCGACGTGCAACATCACCGTATCGGCGCCCATGCGCAGGATCGTGCCGGTGGTGAAGCTGAGTTTAGAAGAGTTCACGCCTGTTCCTCCTGGGTGCGACTTCGAAGCTTCCTATGGCGCGATGCAGCGAGACATGGCCGGCCCCTAAACGAGGCCAGTGACATGAACCCGACCGCTCCTTCGGAGCGCACGGCGCGGCGTGCGGAACACGAACGGTTCCGTTTCCGACCGATGATCCCCGAACTGCCCTCTTCGTGGTCAATTCTGTGCGTGTCGATGGAAAAAATCAACGAAATTTAATTATTTGTAAGCTATTCGCCTGAATCGTTGCGGCAGGACGTGCATCCGGACACTCCTGCCAGCACCGCGCCAGGTCGGTCATACTGCTACAGCCAATCCCGGAAATCGTTCAGGTTCTGGCGGTACCACTCGATCGTCGGCAGCAGGCCCGCGTCCAGGTTGAATTTCGGCACGTATCCCAGCAGATCGCGGGCTTTCACCGAGCTGGGGGCACGGACGCCGATATCGCTGAAGGTGTGCGCTGTGGTCGTGATCTTCGAGCTGCTCTTGGCCAGCCGGATGGTGCGGTCAGCCAAATCATAGATCGTGACGGCGGTCACCGGATTGCCGAAGTTGAAATCCTCGCCGATGGCCTTTTCCGTTTCGATGCAGCTCGACATGGCGTCGCAGAAATCGTCGATATAGCACCACGATCGCAACTGGCTGCCATCGCCGATGAGGGTCACGTCTTTGTTGGCGATCGCGCGGACGCAGAACCGGCCGACCGCGTTGTCGGTCTTGCGCATCGGGCCGAAGATGTTGAACGGCCGCACGATGACCGTCGGCAACTTGAAATCGCGGTGATAGGCCCACACGATGTGCTCGGCCGCCAGCTTGCTCGAGGCATAACAGACGCGCGCGTCATTGGCGGTGCTGACCAGGCAGTTGTTTCCTTCGCGAGCGTCCATCACGTTGCCGTACACCTCGCTGGTCGAGATGTTGACGATGCGCTCGATCTTTGGATTGTGGCGGGCCGCCTCGAGCACATTGCGCGTGCCGAATAGCACCGTATCGATCGTATCGCGCGCGTTGTCGATGACTTTGCGCACGCCCAGGATCGACGCGTAGTGCAGTAGAATCTGGCAGCGCGAGACTTCCTCTTGCACGGCCTCGAGATTGCGCACGTCCCCTTGGACTTTGCGGACGCGACTGTCCTTGTTCAGCGGGCTGTAGGTGATCGAGCCGTTCAGATCGATATCGAACAGCGTCACTTCATTGCGTTCGGCCAACCGCTCGGCCATGTGCGTGGCGATGAAACCGGCCCCGCCCGTGATTAATACCTTCTTACCTGTGATCATTCAGCACTCCTAATGTGGCCGACTCTATCGTGGACCGCGCGGGTCGCCAGGAATTCGAGAGCAATGTCTGCGAATGTGTTGAACGCGTGGCCCGCACGGCGAATCAAAATGCGATTTGGGGAAATGTTGTTACGACGCCTAAGTCCGCTTCCGATGATGTCGCACGACCTTCAACAGCGAGGCGCTGACATAATCCTGTTCGTCGTTGGTCAAGCCGGTAAAGATCGGCAGGGACAGGGCCGACCGTTCGAATTCCAGCGAGTTCGGGAAGTCCTTGTCGTCGTAGGGACCAAACGGTGCAAAGACCTTTTGCCGATGCAACGACGGGTAGTAGAGTCGTGAGGCGACTCCCAACTCGGCCAATTCATCGGCGATCTGGTCGCGGTCCGCGTCCAGCAGGTCCAGGCGGAACCGAACCGTGTAAAGCTGGTAGTTGATATCTTCCATTGAACGCCGCCAGGGAATGACGATCGCCTCTTCGCCGGCGAACGCCTGGTCGTAGCGCAGCGCCTTCTCGCGACGCATCGCGATGATTTGCTTGAGTTTGGCCAGTTGGCAGATGCCGACCGCGGCCGCGACTTCGTTCATCCTGTAGTTGAAACCGAGCAAGTCCCACTGGAATTTGCCCGAGTCGCCGAAATTGCGAATCAACCGGCATTGCGCCGCGAGATCATCGTCGTTCGTGACGATCATGCCCCCTTCGCCCGTGGTCATAGGCTTGGTGGGCGTGAAGCTGAAAATGCCCATGCGGCCGATCGTGCCGACGTACTTGTCGTCGTTATATCGGGCCAGATGTGCCTCGGCGGCATCTTCGAGGATGCTCAGGCCGTGCTTGTCGGCCAGGTCCATGATTGGTCCCATGTCGGCCGATTGGCCGGCGTAATGGACCGGGACGATGGCCTTGGTGCGCGGCGTTATCAGCGACGCGAGTCGATCGACGTCGATGCAATAGTTTGTCAGGTTGATGTCGCACAACACCGGCTTCGCCCCCAGCACCATGGCCGCGGTGGCCGAGGAGATGAAGGTCATATTCGGCGCAATGACCTCGTCGCCCGGTTCTATTCCCATCGCTTGCAGGCAGACGAGCAAAGCGATCGAGCCGTTCGATACGGCGATCGCATGCCGGGCTTCGACCGTTTTGGCGAATTGCTCTTCGAATTCCGCGACTTTCGGCCCCTGGCATAACCAGCCCGAGCGCACGACTTCGGCCGCGGCCGTCGGCTCGGATTCGTCGAACCATGCCCGCGCGAGCGGCACCTTCTTGCCGGCATCGACGAACAACCAATCTTTCTTGGCGACAGCAGCGGACGGAGAGGTCATGCAGTTGGTCTCGATGCGTGACTAGAGGTGAAGAACGGGCGCGTATGAAGGATGTGAGATAGCGTTCCTACGAATCGTTCTGATCGTGGTCGGCGCGCACTCCGTTCCCATGGGTGACAGCACCCAAAAAAACATGTGGCGTTTAAAACTTTTTCTTTCAAAAGCCGCGATGTCGACGCGATTAATTCGCATGCCCCGACATAACGCTGCTAACTGACGAGGCAAAAACTGTGCCTCGTCCGGACGGCGAACTTACGACATCCGATGGTCACGATTTTACGACGTGCGGGGCCGCTTGCGAACGGCCTGGCCTGGTTTTATGGAACAAACAGATAAACGGGATGTGGTCCGCAGGCCACGGCACGTTGCGTCTCGACAACGCGACATGTCTTGTCGGGGTAGCCGTGCGGGAGGATCAAGATGAAGAGTCAGGAGGTGAAATCGCACACCGGCGAGCCGAAAGGGCATGCTACTGCGGCAAGCGTTCGGGGCCGCTTCCGGCCCCCTGCAGGGGGCCATGCTCTCAACTGGCGGGGGACGACGTGGGTTCATTGACCGGAGCTGAGTCCGAGGATTTCGCGGGTTGATCGGGGAACAAGACAGCGTTGGTGGGCGGGATGAATTTGCGAACAAAATCCACAGCCGAGTTCTGTTCGATCGCCTGCCCCGGCATCGGCACTATGTCGATGAAATACATCTTGTACAGCGCCGGTTGTCCGACCAGCGCCACGCGCGGCAGGTCGGGGGCGATCCAATTGCCGTCGTAGCTCCAGGTCCAGAAGACGCGCAGGTACTGCGTGCCCGTATGTTCGTCCTTCTTGAACACCGTGGTGTAACACTTCACCGGACCGGCGTCGGTCTCGATATCGTATTGAATTTCCGGGTTCATCATTTGGAAGCCGGCCGCCACGTAGCATTGCGTGGGGACGTGCTGGGCCACACCGCGGAAGCGACCGCTGACCAGGGAGATATTGACGACCGCGCCGGTCAAACGATTCGTGTATTGTCGTCCGAGCGATGCATCGGCTTCGGCCACTTCGCGCTCGCGCGGATCCATCTCTTCTTGGTCCTTGCCCTCCCAATCGCCGACGGCCATCGGGACGTCTTTGATCCGGTCAGCAAACAACTTGAGGATCTCGGCGTCGTCGCCGGCCCCGAAGGCGCCACCCCAATAGGCCCGGACCAATCCGGTGCTGATGATCAACAGGGCGGCACAAGCGGGCGCCAAATAGCTCTTCATATCTTTCGCTCTCGCGGTGAATCTCAAAGGAAGCCGCAGGACCATGCCGCGGCAGTTTTAATCGTTTCCCATTTAGGCGCGGGCGGCATGGGCGCGATAAGTGGCCTCGGTCCGTTCGCCGTTGATGACGGCTCCCAGCACGTGAATGCCGACCGAGCGAAGCTGCTCGCTGGCCTCATAGACTTTGCTGGCCTGGCTCACTTCGCGCATGACGCACAGTATTGCGGCGTCGACGTTTTGCCCCATCATTGACGCGTCCGCAATGCTGAGCACGGGCGCCGAGTCGACGATGATGAAATCGAAGCGCGATCGCAGCACGTCGAAAATGTCGCCGACACCGTCTTTCGACAACGCCTGAATGCTTTCCAGGTCGTACTGACCGGCCGAAATCATCCACAAGCCGGCCACACGCGTGGGGCGAATGACGTCGTCCACCTCTCCTTCGCCTCGCAGGACTTCGCAAAGCCCCGGCTCGAGCGGCAGTTCGAACAGCTTGTGCGCCGTGGGACGGCGCAAGTCGCCGTCGACCAGCAACGTCCTGCGGCCGCACCGCGCCAGGCTGGCCGCTAGTTGGCTGGCGACCGTGGTCTTCCCCTCGCGATCCAGGGCACTGGTGATCATGACCACGCGCATCGGTTCCGAAACCGCACTGTGAATCAAATTGGTGCGGACCGTATCGATCGATTCGACGAGCAACCGGTTCAGGTCGCCGTTGGCCGCGGCCAGAGCCTTTCGACCGGGACGCGTGACCGAGGGAAGCGCGCCGACGACCCGCAACCCTAATCCGTCACTCAACTGCGAGGAGGTGCTGATACGGCGGGCCTGGAATTCGAAGAACGCCACGGCCAATCCAACCATAGCGAAAACGGCGAAGCCGGCAAAGCCGACAAGCCCGGCCTTACGCTTCATGCTCGATCCGCCCGGCGCAATCGCGTCGTCCAACTTTTGCACGCGCGAGGGGGCCGACTTTTCGACAGAGATCTTGTACAAGTCGGCATTCAAGCCATCGACAAGGGCCTGCAGCGTTTTGACGCGTTGGCGCTTGGTATCCAGTTCCGCGGTGTCGCGCGTCATGACCGTCAGTTTCTCGGTCAGTTCGGTGTGCTGTTCCTTCAACTCTGCGATCTGCTCCACGACGCTGGCGCGATGCTTTTCGGTAGCCAGCTTTTTACCTTCGAATTCCTTGATCTTTACCGATTCATTTGAGTCGGAAAAGCGTTTCATTAGGTCGTCCCGTCGCAAGCCGACCTTTTCCTCGACCGCCTGCAAGCTTTTCGCCAACCGTTTGACGGTGGGATTGTCCTTCCCTTTAACTTGATTTTTGGCCTCGGAAATGGCTAGCTCCAGATCGCTCTTCTGTTCTTCCAGCTTCTTCAGCTTGTCGTCCTTGTGCATTTCCTCCTCGGCGCGTGCTTCGCGGGCCGCAGGGTCGCGGGCCAGCTCGATGTCGAGCTTTAGCTTATCGACCTCGACTTCCAGATTCGCCGCCTGCGATGTGTGCGAGAAGATCGAATTATTCACCACGCCCAGTTGTTGCTGCAGCATCTGATTCTGCGCGGCCGCCGCGGCAGGATCGACAATGCCCAGATTCTTTTGCAGACCTTCAATGTCCTTCATATCGCGCAGCAGCTCTTCACTCTTCATCTGCCTCAGCTCGCTCAGCTTTTGCTCTTTCTTGGTACGCTCCAGCACTCCCTTTTCCACGACTTCCTTGAAGTATGCGTTGATCACGGCGTTGACGATGTTGACGATGTTGTCGATCTCTTCGATCGACCCGCTCATCGTGACCTGCAACAGTTCGGCGTCGCCGGGGTATTTCATACTTAGTTGATCCTGCAGCCATTCGACCGGATCATTTTGTTTCTTGATAAGCGGCAGTTGGGCAATCGACGGGTCGCGAATGGCGCGCGTTAAAAGCGACTTGCTCTTCATCATTTCGACGGTCGTATTTCGATACGTCAAAAACTCGTACGAGTCGGCCTGACGCGCTTTCGTGGTCATGGTTTCCGGATCGCGCATGACCTGCACGTAGGCGATGACTTCGCCTTTTTGCGGAATCACATACCAGGCACCAGCCATGGCCGCGAGCGCGGCCAAGATGCCTAGCCCGGTCGCCAGCGGCCAGCGGCGCCGAAAGGCGCGCAGCATCGACATCGGATCCGGCGCGGCAGAGAGCATCTCGGGGCGCGGTGCCGGGCCGGTCTGCCAGGGTACGCCCGCGTAGGGCGCCATCCCGTAGTTGCTGCCGACGGGGACTAACTCGCCGCCGCGATGTTCGTCCGGCGGGGGGCTAGATATGGTTTGCGCGGCGCTGGGATCTGAGTTGTGAGTCGTAGACACCAAGAAACTCTCCAAAGTTGTGATCGCGCTGCGGTTTCCGGGCAATCCATGCTGCTAGTGGGCCGCCGAAAGCGAGGTCAAGTGCCGACGCAACTTACGGGCCGCCGTCCAGGGCGTTTTCCGTAGTTGGTCGTAAGTGACTAATGCTTTTGAGCTTTGATTCGTTCACTCCTCTGAGGACGAGCCGCTTGTTCGTCGCCGTTTTACAACGTCGCTGCTTTCTAACGTTGTCTTTGCGCCCTTTGTTCTCCACCTGACGTCGCTAAATAGCTGAATTCGCCCGTCTATTGCGCGTGTCTGTCTGTTTTGCGTGGCCTGCACTTACCGGCTGGCCGAAGTCGAACGTGGCATGCCCACCTGGCCGACCATGACCGGGCCGCGGTCTTCTTCTTCGATAAACAGGTTCTGTAGTAGCTGCAACTCGACGAACAAAAAGCCCATTGCCATCGGCATCATGACCCAGCCTGCTAAGTCATGAAACACCGCATCCGCGATCTGTGTACCGACGGTGCGATGTAGAATTCCGGTAACGGTAATGCGAATGACATTCACGATCAGGGCAATCGGCACCGCGCTAAGGATGATCGTGATGCGTTCCCACCAGGGGCGTTCGGTTACCAAGGTGATCGCCACGGCCAGGGCGAGAAAGATCGTCGACATGCGCAAACCACTGCAGGCATCGACCACGCCCAATCGCAATTCGCCCAGGATGATGTGATTGCCCGACCGATGGGCCGCCACGCCGAGGGTTTGCAGGGCGTAGGTGCTGCAGATCGTGGCCACACGTTGCAGGGGGTCAAGCATACCGCGCTCGACGATACCCGGCAGCGGGTACATGAACACCAAGAAGGCCAACGCCGGACCGGACCAGCGCAACAGTTGCCAACCGCCGACCAACAAGAAGATGGCGAACAAGCACGGCAACAGGGATACCATCTCGACGTAAGGGTAGGCGAAATAGCCGCCGACCATGCGGAGCGTCAGACCGAGCGCCAATAGCCCGACGCCAGTCCAGCGTGCTTGCGGTGTCGGTTCCTGAATCGGCTCGCGCCGCATCCAGAGCAGCACTAGCGCGAATACCGGCACCAACCAGCCGTGCGAGTACGCGGGCGTATTCCACACCGTCGAGATCGTACGGAGCGTGTTCCAGTAAACCGCGATCAGCAGCAACACCAACACGGTAAGAATGGCGATGGGACGCTGCTGATCCCGACGAATTTCGAATTGCGATAGAAAGGACTCGGCCATCGTACGTTGTCGATTCCAGGTGTTGTGAGTCGTGTCAGGGAGTTCCGAATCGCGATCTTGGCGCGACTCGGTCTTCTTGGACTTCCGGCCGCAATCCGCACGGATCAATCAGTCGAACAACGGGCTTCCTCGACGGTCCTTTGAACTGCCCCTATGGCAAGCGTGGATCGTCCGAGGTTGATTTGAAATTGCCTCATCACCGCAGGATTGGCGCTGAGGGGGTCCCGTTGAGATTTGAAGTGGGCTTGCGACTGCGTCTGATGTCACGATATCCGGGTCGAAAAATGCTGTCAAACAGTTTCCCCCAGGTTGTGTTGCGTGTGACCTGTCTTGGCAATATTTGCGTTTGATTAGCGCGGTCATACCTGTTGCAACCGTTCGTTTTTACTTGGCGCATGCCGCGCAATCGGCGCGCTTTATCAACCACACATGTTGTGGTCGATTTTCGATCATGGTTCGGGAAAGATTTGAGGAATGGGTTAGGAATGTCGATGGTAGGGGCTGTATGGAAGCCGGGTTCTCACGGGGGGGTGAGGGCGGCGTCTTGCTGGGTTGCTGCGCGCACGTGGGCGTGGCGGTCTGGGCGGGCGTCTGC